>JAUZFY010000230.1 GCA_030840185.1 Microbacteriaceae bacterium
AGGCGTCCAGGAGGCGCGAATCTCAATCTGCGCACCGTCACCCTGGTGTGCCAGTTCGCCGAATCCGGTGGACAGGATCTTGGTTGCGGTACCGGAAGCCGCCGAATATTTGGCCCCACGGGAGTCGAGGGCGTCAACGAGCCAGGACCAGGTGACATCGGCGAGAAAGGGATCGATCCCGATGTCCGTCTCAAGCGGGGCTTGGCTGAAACACACGATGCGAAACACGCCGCCCCACGCCTCGGGCGCCTCAGGGTCGTACAGCAGGATGAAGCGGCCGGTGCCGAGGTCGGAGTCCGATCCGTGCCGGGCGGGTGTGACATCCGCGGACAGGGCGATGCTGAACGGAGCGAGGTTGCCAGGGGACGCGATCTCGTTTACCACGAGCTCCGGGCGCAGTCGTGCGCGACGCACGGCTTCAACTGCGGCGCTGAACGGGGCCGGCACCGACTGTCCTTCGACGTTTTCGGGCACGAGTGAAGACTAAAGTTCCTCTGTGGCAGATTCTCGCAGGCACGCCGTCAACCCGAGCCGATGGTTGGCGGTCGCGCTCGTCGGCGTCGGCGTCACGTCGGCTGTCGCTGCGGCCGCGGTGAGCCTCCTGACGTTGATCGTCGCGCGAATCGTTGTATCGCCTCCCCGGCGTCGAGCGGACGACACCCGCATCCTCTCGATCGGCGGGGCAGGCGGCCTCATCACCCTCGAAGCCACGCCGGAAGCCGCGCTTCCCGGGGAGTACGGCCTGTTTTTCTCCGGCGGTGCCGGACATGCGCGCCTGGGAGAGGTGCTCGCCTTGTCGCCGCACAGCATCACCCGGCGGCTGCTCGCTGTTGACCACGGTGACATCTCGCGAGCCCGCCGCGGCCGACTGAGCGGATGGTTCTACGCTGGGCCGGCTGATCTCGGGTTCCCGTTCGATGACGTAGAAATTGCGACCGAGCTCGGCCCGGCACCGGCCTGGCTCATCCCCAGCGAACGACCGAGCTCACGCTGGGTCATCCAAGTGCATGGAAGGGCGGTGCGACGGGACGAGACGCTTCGCTCCGTTCCGGTGTTTCGGGAGGCTGGATACAATTCCCTGCTCGTCAGCTACCGCAACGACGGCGACGCCCCGGCCAGCGCGGACGGACGGTACGGTCTCGGTGACACTGAGTGGAGCGACGTTGACGCGGCGATGCGCTTCGCGGTCGACCGCGGGGCGACCGACATCGTGCTGATGGGCTGGTCGATGGGCGGCGCCACGGTGCTGCAGGCCGTTACCCGTTCCGATCTTCGCGGCCTTGTTCGCGGGGTGGTTCTCGACTCACCGGTCGTCGATTGGGTGACGGCCCTCCGGCATCAGGGAAAGCTGCTTCGACTACCCAACCCGATCCGCACCGGCGTGATTGCACTCATTGGCGCCAAATGGGCCGGCAGACTCACCGGGCAGCACACTCCCATAGACATGTCGAGACTCGATTTCGTGCGACGGTCGGCCGAGCTGCACGTTCCCATCCTGCTGATGCACAGCGACGACGATGCGTTCATCCCGTCCACCGCGTCTCGGGCGCTGGCCAAGGCTCGCCCCGACATCGTGACTCTCGAGGCATTCACGGGAGCCGGGCACACGAGACTCTGGAACTATGATCCCGCCCGCTGGAACGCGGCCATCCGCGGCTGGCTTGCCGAGACACCGCTCGCTCAGGAAAGCACGGACCACCTGGCGTAAATGGTGCTCGACTCGTCGGCGAGCAGTTGCCCGAGCGAGAGGCGTCGGGAGGCGATCGGCGCGTTGCCGAAGAGCGGGAGCGACACACCACCGAGCATCGGACTCGTCGAGAGGCACAGTTCGTCGACTAGTCCGGCGTCGAGCAGTTGACCGGCGAGCGACGGCCCGCCCTCGCACACGATCCGCCGGAGCCCGCGCTCGCGGAGCGCGGCGATCAGGTCGCCGGCCGCCATGCGACCGTCGTCGGAGGGGACGACCACGATCTGTGCATCCGGCAGGGACTCACCGGCGCGTTCCACCGCGGACGCCGGGCACAGCACGATCGGTACGTGCCGGTCGGCGGTGATGGTAACCCGGTGGCCGCCCAGATCGCCGGAGCTCGTGACGATCGCGAGCGGCGCGGTGCGCGGTAGCTGATACCCCTCGGCGCGCACGCTCGCCGCGCCGACAAGCACGACGTCGCTCAATCGGCGGATGACCCCGAGGATCTTGCGATCGGCTCGATTGGTGAGGGTCTCCGACGTGTCATCCTGCCCGGCTGCGCTTCCGCTGACGCTGCCAACGAGGTTGATGCGGAGGGTGTCCTCACCGGGCAGCTCGTAAAGCGGCGCAAGGCGTTCTCGAGCATCGGGTGCCGAGATGTCGATCGTGGTATCCGCATCGGGGAAGACGCGACGGACGATCAAGCGGCGATCTTTTCGCGGATCTGACGCTTGGTGCGGCCGAGCATCGCGGTCATCCCGCGAATACGCAACGGGCTGACCGCCTCGGTGAGCCCTATGGTGTCGGGGAAGTCATCCGGAACATCCAGAACCTCGTCGACCGTCAGGCCGGCGAGGCCCTGCGCGAGGATCGACACGAACCCGCGGGTCGTCGGCGCTTGCATCGGCGCGGTCGCGTGAAGGTGCACTATTTGGTCCGCGTCGACTTCCACGAAGATGTACACCGGCGACTGGCACTCCTCGACCCGCTCGAGGAGGTCCGGGTGCTCGGCGTAGCGCTCGGGGAGCTCCGGGAGCTCATTCGCGAACTCCAGCAGCAGCACGAGGCGGTCTTTCACCTCGAGATCGAGGAAGTCCTCCCGGATCTGGGCAAGCGCGACGGGGAGCTGGTAGGTGGTCATCGTGGTCAATTATCCCACGTGGATGGTCCGGACCTGCGTTTATGGCATGCTGCCGCCCGGCTACCGTGGCACCGGAGCGGTGCCCGGCTCGGAACCCTTAACAATCGGCACGCGCACCGCGGAACCCCATTCCGTCCAGGATCCGTCGTAGTTGCGCACTGTCTCGAAGCCCAGAAGGTGGGTGAGTACGAACCAGGTGTGGCTCGAGCGCTCGCCGATGCGGCAGTAGGCGATGACATTGTCGCCGTCTTTCAGGCCTGCCTCGTCGCGGTACAAGGCGTTGAGTTCGTCGAGCGGACGGAAGGTGCCGTCTTCCGCGGCGGCCCGTCCCCACGGAATGCTCCTGGCGCTCGGGATATGCCCGGCGCGAAGCGATCCCTCTTCGGGGTATGCGGGAGCCGTCGTGCGCTGCCCACTGACTTCTTCGGGGGAGCGAACATCGATCAGCGGGTTGCCGAAGTGGGCGAGCACGTCGTCCTTGTACGCACGGATCTCCGAGTCGCGGCGTTCGACCACGGGGTAGTCCACGGCTGTCGGTGTCGAGGTCTCGGTGACCATGTCGCGTCCCTCGGCCTCCCACTTCGCCCGACCGCCGTCGAGGAGGCGCACGTCCTCATGACCGAACAGTGTGAAGACCCAGAGGGCGTAGGCAGCCCACCAGTTGCTCTTGTCGCCGTAGATCACGACCGTCGTATCCCGCGAGATTCCTTTCGAGCCGAGCAACGAAGCAAACTGGGCTCCGTCGATGTAGTCCCGCTCGACCGGGTCGTTGAGGTCTGTGTGCCAATCGATCTTGACCGCTCCGGGGATGTGACCAGTCTCGTAGAGCAGAACGTCCTCATCGGACTCCACGAC
>JAUZFY010000238.1 GCA_030840185.1 Microbacteriaceae bacterium
ACCAGCGGCGATGATGAGAGCGAACGCGAGTTCGACGCGGGTTAATCCGGCGAGATCGACCGAGGTCAGGCTCGACCCGACCGAGGATCGCGCGGCACCGATCGGTGTGACGGTCGCCGCGGTGCCCAGAGTTTTCCCCAGTGCGGCGGCCACTTCATTTGTTCTCTGGCCGCCGGTGTCGACGAGGAAGGAACTGACCGAGTTGTCTGCGGTCTGCTTGGCGACGTAGGTGGAATTGGCGATGAAGAAGCTATCCTTTGGCGCCGTTGGAAACTCTTTTGCGACCCCGACGTAGTGGAACGGAACGGTAACAAGAGATTTCGTGGAGGCGTTCTGAAGCCGCAGGTTTATCAAATCGCCGGGGTGGAGCTGAAAGTCCTTGACCGTTTCTGCACTTACCAGGATGGCGTCGGGTTGACGCGCGAGGGTCGCCATGAGCTGATCGGCGGTGCCGCCCTGGAAGTAGGCATCCTGAAGCAGCGTCGCCTGAGTGACGGTGGAGGCACGGACCCCGAAAAGGTCCTGCAGGTCGCTGCCGACGTAGGCGTATCGATGCTGGAGCGGTTCCACGGCTGTCACACCGGCCACCTGTGCGATTGCGGCAGATGCGGCCGGCTGCACGGACGACCCGGGCGGCTCGTTGACGGCGATGTCCGCGCCGTTGGTGAGCCGGGCATCCACTTCGGCCTGGTGCTGGTAGGTAGCGTTGAATATCGAGGTAGAGAGAGCGAAGGCGAGGGCGAGGGCGAGCATGACCCCGCCGCGTGCGAGCACCGTTCGCTGGCGGGACATCATCCCCGAGGTAGTGATTGCGAGATTGCCGACGATTGGCCGGATCAGCCGCGCGACCGTTCCGCGGCCGCGGTTGAGCGTGGCGAGGTAGAGGCGCCACACGAGAAGGCCTGCGCCGATCCAGAACAGAGCCGGGCCGAAGAAGGCCCAATAGTTGACCTGGATCGAGGCCACGCCCTCCGGTGCCAACACTAAGGAGTAGCCATCCTGGGTCGTGATGACGAAAACGATCGCTGACGCGACGAGCATCATGAGGTCGAACCAGATGACCATCCACCACGGCCTGCGGGTACGGGACAGCTGGGCTCGGGCTTGGCTGACGATGAGGGTGCGGAAGTCTCGAACGGCCGGGATGACGACCGCTCCGACTGCGATCACCAGGCCTGCGAGGAAGGCGCCGATCGGCCACAGGATCGCGCTCACGCTCGATTGGCCAAAGCCGAAAGTTCCAAATGACAGGAGGCCGACGAGGGCGGCCGCGCCGAGCCCGACCGCTCCGCCGATGATGCCCACCAGCAGCGCTTCGACAACAACGAGACGGCTGACGAGCCGCGCGCTCGCTCCTCGGGTTCGCAGTAGTGCCTGGTCTCTGCGCCGCCGCTCGGCACCGGAGGTTGCGACTGCGATCGTGAGCAGACCCGCGAGCACCGCACCGGGCAGCCCAAGAAATAGGAACAGTACGGTGGCATAACTCGAATCCCCGCGGGCCGCCCCGAGGGCAGCACCGAGGTTGTCGCCGACCTGGCCCGAACCGGCCAGCTTCGCCTCGAGGTTGTGGGCCGCGGACGTGACGTCGACGTAAGAGACGGCGGGGTCTGAAGCGAGCGCGTGTGTGTGACGGGCGTGGATCTGCGTCGTGAGCAGTTCGGGATGCCCGGGAGCGAGCGCTGCCGCGATGCCGCCATACATGTCCGCAGGCACGAGAAGCACGTTGTCCGGTGGAGCGACCGGCTGCGACTGCGCGGGTGCGCCGACCGTCTGGAACAGCGAGTTTGCCTGCGGCAGGTCAACAACACCGGCGATGGTGAGCTCGACCGGCGCGGTGCCGGCCAGCCCGACTGACACGCGATCACCCGGCACGACGTGCAGGTTCGCCGCGGTCTGTTGGGCTATGAGCACACCGTCGCGCGACCCGGAGAGATAGCGGATCTCGCCCGGGAAGGCCGACGAATAGCCCGACGGGATGCCGAGGATGACCGCGGGCCCGGTCACCTGAGAGGTGCCCTGCGAGGTTGCGGTGAGACCGCTGCTTTGCGCAAACCCGACGGTGAGCACCCGAGTAACCCCGGGAGCCGCGCGCGTTGTTGCCGCGACAGCGGCGGGGTCGGAGCCCCGGGCCACCTGAACCTGCCAGTCGACCGCGATCCCGGATGCCGCGCGCGCCGTCATCGACGACTGCGCTGAGGCAAGGAACGAGCCAAGGCTCGCGAGCACCGCGACGGCGATCGCGACCCCCGCCGCAGTACCGGCGAGAGTCCCCGTCCGATGGCGAATGAGTCCGCGCATCCACAGCCCGATCATGAGCGCTCGCCTTTCATTTTTCCGCGTAGCATTCCGTCATTCATGAGCCAGCCTTCCGAGAAGCGATCTGCGACCTCGGGATCATGGGTTGTCACGACCAGCGCTGCGCCCAACCGATCGGCCGCGTGAATCAGCACGTCTATGACGTGGCGTCCCGTCTCGCGATCGAGCTGCCCCGTTGGTTCGTCGGCGAGGATGAGCCGGGGAGCTGTGGCGAGCACTCGCGCTATTGCGACGCGCTGGGCCTGCCCGCCGGAAAGTTCGTCCGGGAGCCTCGTGGACATCCACTCGAGATCGAGGTCCGCGAGGGCCGCACGGGCACGACGTTCGGCCTCGGCGTCTGGGATGCCCCCAAGCACCAGGGGGAAGGCGATATTGCCAACTGCGTCGAGTGAGGGAATCAGGCTGGGGCCTTGGAATACGACTCCGACCTGACCGGGATCGCCCGTGGGATTCGCGCCGAATGCCGGCCACGACACGGTGCCGCTCGTCACGGTCTCCAGCCCGGCCATCATGTGCAGCAGGGTGGACTTTCCCGAACCTGACGGTCCCATGATCGCCAGCCGGGCACCGTCGTACAGGTCGTAGCTGACCTGACTGACGGCGACGACGGCGGTCGAACCGCTGCTGTAGGTGTGGGAGACGTCGGTGCACCGAACCAACAAGTCCGCGGCCGCGTTCCCGGCCAGGCGATGGACGGTGGATTCCGCGGGCATCAGACCACCTCGCCGTCGCTGAGCGCGATGACTCGGTTTGCGCTCGCGACCACCCGCGGACTGTGGGTGACGACCAGGATTCCGCAACCTCGGTCGGCGTGCGCCCGGAGCAGGTCGAGCAATCGCTGTTCGGTCCCGCCGTCGAGCTCTCCCGTGGGTTCGTCCGCGAGCAATACGAGCGGATCGTTGGCCAGAGCCACCCCAAGTCCGGCACGCGCTGCCTCTCCGCCCGACAGTTGCGACGGCAGCGAGTGTGCGCGATCGGCGAGGCCTAGCCGGGCCAGGATCTCGGCCGCGGTCGACGACGGAGAATTCGATCCGAGAGCGCGCTGAGCAAGCTGCACGTTTTCTTCCACCGTGAGGTGCGCGAACAGGTTGTTCGACTGGAAGAGCACCCCCAGCCTCCGCGCCCGCAAGGCTGCGCGCTCCGACTCCGGTCGTGCGCTCATTCTCTCGCCGCCGACCCAAACCGTGCCGGCCGTAGGTTCGTCCAGTCCGGCGAGGCAAGCGAGAAGGGTCGATTTCCCCGAGCCGGACGGGCCGGTGACGGCCACGATCTCGCCCGGTTCGACGGTCAGGCTGACCCCGCGGAGAGCAAGCGTCTCCTCCTCACCAGATCGGAAGAAACGGTAGAGAGCGGTCGCGTCGAGAGCTCGCGGGGCGAGCGCCGAGTCCGCGACATCCGCCGCACCCTGTTCTCTGAGCACGGTCATTTCGTGAGCCACGCGAACGACCCGGTGACCTTGGCCCAGGGGTCGACATTGTCGGACCCTTTTGGCGAGGTCAAAGTGACGGTGACCTGCTTGCCGCCCTTCCAGAAAAGGTACTGCTCAACCTCATCGCGCACCACAGAGCCGGTCACCGAGTTCACCGGCGAATCCGACTGGAATCGGATCAGGATGCCGCTGCCGCCAGCCCGCGCGAATGCGGTCACATCGGTCAGCGCGAACTTCGACTGAGTCGAGCTGAGATGAGCGACCTCATTCTTCTTGACCGACTCCACCGTTGGCGCGCTCGTCGCAGCGGAGGAGTCGGTGGCGATCACGTTGAGCTTGTCGGTAAACGTCGTTGAGGTGCCCGATGACGACCGCGCCCACCCCTCGGGCACTGACATCGTGTAGCTGCCGTCGGCTGCGGTGAACGCAACGTACGCCTGGTTGTCCGGGATGTCGCCGGACGGGCTCACCTCGGTCGGGTGCGGCGAGGGGGCCGGAGCGGTCCCGGAGGTCCCTCCGGATTGCCTGCTCGTCGGTTGCCCAGCGGGGGACGATCCCGTCGAAGTGCAGCCTGCGAGCGCCAGGCCCGCGACGACGAAGACGACGCCGGCGATGCCAAACGCCGTTGGGCGGTTCACTGTACGCTGTGCTGCCATGAGAACCTCCACGATGCGGGCGAGACGTGCTCCCTCCACGCTAGGAAACAGCTGGTTAGGGGGAGGGGCGCACGAGGTAAGCGCAAGGCAAAATCCCGCTGAGAGTCCGCCGGCCGCATGAAGGGCAGAATTCGCCGGGTGGCGATTCTTAGCACGGGTGTGGCGCTCGTGCTGTTCCTTCTTCCGCTCGGTTTCGCGGTGCTGAGCCTGTCGATGGCCGATGCGCGGTCTGCTCTCGAAGAGACAGCACTGCACGCGGCGCTGACGATCGACCCGACCTTTTCGGGATCCGATCAGACCGAGATCCCGGCCGCCGGCGCCGGTCAGCAGCTCGCCCTGTACGGCTCCGCGGGCAACCGCGTCGCGGGAACAGGTCCACGACGGGCCGACGCCGCGGTGACCGCGGCCTTGAACGGTCGCTCTGGGCCCGAGGTCGTCGACGGCTCACTTGTAATTGTTCTGCCTACGACGTCTGCCGAGGCCATCACGGGGGCCATCCGCGCTGCGGTGCCTCTCGCGACGGTCTGGAGTCGAATCGTGCTCATTTGGGCGATCATGATCGTCGCGGCCGCCATGGCTCTGGCGGTGGGTGTTGCCGTCGCCCGCTCGCTGTCACGTCGAATCATTGCCCCGATGGAAGACCTCACTCGCGCGTCCCAGGCGCTCGGCGAGGGCGACTTCACCGTGCGAACAGAACCGACCGGGCTCGACGAGATTGACGCGGCCGGGACTGCGCTCGGCACCACAGCTCAGCGTCTCAGCAATGCGATGGCACGTGAACGACAGCTCACCTCGCACGCGTCCCATCAGCTGCGCACCCCGCTAACAGGCTTGCGAGCGCTCCTCGAAAACGCCCTGCGGGACCCTCACGCCGACCTCGGTGCGGCAATTCGTCAGGGCATCGAACGCACCGATGTCCTTGAGCGAACAATTGAAGAGATAATTGCCCTCGGGCGCGGAAGCCACAGCGGCGTGCCGATCGACGCCGCAGCCCAGGCCGACGAGGCCGCCAGACGGTGGAACGGCGCTCTCGCTAGCGCTGGTCGACCGTTACGCGTCGCGGTGGATGCCGAAGTCCCCCTTGTCCTGGCGGCCGAGGCCTCCCTCAGGCAGTTGTTCGACATCCTGATCGAGAACGCCGTGAGGCACGGAAAGGGCGCGGTGGTCCTACGGGTGCGGGAGGCGCATGGTGCCGTCGCGGTTGATGTTGAGGATGCCGGCGGTACCATCGCCGCCGACTCCGATGTGTTCGCCGATGGGTACTCGACCGACGGCGGAAGCGGTCTCGGATTGGCGCTGGCGCAGCAAATCGTCTCCGACCACGGCGGGCGCCTTCTGCTCACCGAGACCTCGCCGCGCACCCGCTTCACCGCGATCCTCGTCGCGGCACCAATCCCGACAGGTAGCGCGACCGCAGCGCAGGGCAGACCTCCCGGGTCGCAATGATCACGGATGATCTTCGGAGCTGTTGTCCAAAGGGAGGTGTACGACAAATTCCGTTCCGTCGTTACCGTCGGTCCGATCCCGAGCGGCAATAGTCCCGCCCGCCGACTCGACTATTGTCCGGGCGATGGCCAGCCCGAGTCCGCTTCCCCCTCCTCTGGAATCGCGTACTCGGGAATGGTCGAGTCGCACGAATCGGGCGAATATCCGTTCTCGGTCGCTGGGTGGGATGCCTTCTCCATCGTCACTGACAACCAGATTGGCTGCCGCACCGACCACCGAGACGCTGAATTCGACCGTTTGTCTCGCGTGATCGAAGGCGTTGTCGCCCAAGTTCCTCAAGAGGCGTGCCAGATCGCGGCGCGACCCCGTGATTCGAGCTGCGCTCACCCGAGTGGTCAGGATCTTTGGACCGGACAGCGCGCGTAGCCGGGCCGCCTCCTCAAAAACAAGCTCGTCAAGATCGATGGGAGCGGGAACCGTCGTCGGCGACGACTCGCTGCTCCTTGCGAGAAATAGCAGGTCGTCGATCAGCATCGTCATTCGGGCGACTTGCTCCCGCATGTGTAGGAGCTCTGATGGAGTCTCGTCTTGGCCGGATTGAGAGATCGCGAGATCGAGTTGTATTTGCAGCGCGGCGAGTGGGCTTCGAAGCTCGTGAGACGCATCCCCCATGAATTGGATTTGCCGGTTTGCGGCTCGCTCGATGCGGGCGAGCATTTCGTTCATTGTCGTTGCCAAGGCGGCAATTTCGTCGGTCCCTGGCGGAACCGGTATTCGCTGTGAGAGATCGGCTGCGGTGATCGCCGCGGCACGGCGTCGCATGTATTCGACCGGCTTGAGCGACTGCTGAACGGTAAACCATGCTATCGCCGCGATGAACACCACAACGACGGGAAGGCCCACAAGAAAGAGCGTGCCAAGTTGCCTGACGGCGGTCGTGACGGGAGTGAGGGAAGAAGCGACGTATATCCACCCAGGTCCATCCGGCAACGCAATCGGCTCGGCCAGAACGCGAAACCCGACATCTGTGTCGAGTGGAGAATTCGAGATCGTGATCGAGTTCGTTTCGCGCAGCACGGGTGGGGCCCTGAGTATCGGGCCTTCGCCGGAGATGTTTGCCGACGACGACACAACCTTGCCGCCCGAGGAGACGACTTGGACCAAGGACGTGTCGGTGCCCGTCCCGGGGATGCTTTGCGGAAGGTTGCCGGATTGGGCCTGCGGGGCGAGATCGCGCGCGCGTGCGCTCTGCGTGCTATCAACTCCGGCGATGAGGAGCTGTTGTAGCAGAAGCACCAACGCGATTCCGGCGACGATCAATGTCACCGCGACAACACCGGCCGTCGCCAACGTCACCCTCGCTCGTAGCCCCCTGCCCCCGGTCGGTTCGCTTCTTGGCTGATCTGCGGGCGTCACGCTGTGGTCTGATCGCTCGGCGGCACATCGACGAGCGGCGGATCGATCAGGGGCAAATCGTTCAGACGATATCCGAGCCCTCGAATCGTAACGATGTCTCTAACTCCAAACGGGTAGTCCAGTTTTCGCCGCAAGTAGCCGATGTATACCTCAACGATGTTCGAATCGATGTCGAGCTCCGCACTCCACACGTGCTCGGCGATCGAAGCTCGACTGACCACGTGCCCCTTCCGCCGCAGCAGGAACTCCGTTAGCGCAAGCTCTCTGGCGGTTAGCGAGATCTCTATTGAGCCTCGCCAGCATCGCGCCTGCGACGGATCCAGTCGCAGTGTGCCCGTTCCAAGGATTGGCCCCTGACCCGAGGAACCCCGACGAAGCAAAGCCCGCAATCGCGCGAGAAGCACAACGAAGGAGAACGGCTTGGTGAGGTAGTCATCCGCGCCCAGATCAAGCGCATCAGCTTCGTCGAACTCTCCGTCCTTCGCTGTGAGCATGAGAATGGGCACCTGCGGATCCGAGATCCGCAGGAGCCGGCAGACTTCGTAGCCGCTCATTCCGGGCAGCATGATGTCGAGGATTACGACGTCAAACGCCGACTCCTTGGCCATCCAAAGCCCGGTGACTCCGTCGGCCGCCTTTTCAGTGACAAATCCTTCGGCGTTTAGCCCGCGAACAATGGCATCTGCGATCGCCGTATCGTCTTCGACAAGCAAGATCCTCACAGCTCACACCTCCGATCCTTGCATCAGCGCCGAGTTCTCCGCCTACCAGGCCAATTCAACCAGCCGCGACGCAGCCTCACTTCTCGAAAGCGGCATCTTCTCAGGGCAACTTACCGGGGTCTTATTTCCAGCTGAGAGTCTCTTCGGGTAACCAGTCCATCTGACCAAAGGAAAGATCAATGAAAAAGAAGTCGATCGTTATCATCACCACCGGGCTTGCGTTCGCACTCACGGGACTCGGAGCAGGGGCTGCCTTGGCGGCAACCAGCACGCCGACCCCGCAGTCCTCAAGCTCCGCGCCGACCGCGACGCCCTCAACGGACGTGGAGGTTCCCGACGCGACGGAGGCTGCCACCGTCGAGACAGCCGGCAGCGAATCATCCACAGTCAGCGACGGCAACGACGGCGGCCATGCCGACCCGACCGGT
>JAUZFY010000007.1 GCA_030840185.1 Microbacteriaceae bacterium
TGGCGCCCGAGGAAGATCACGGATCGGGTGTCGGTCATCCAGCCGGCCAGCTGCTTGATCGCGTCCTGTTCCTCCAGCACGACGTCGAGCTGCGCCGGGAGGGCGCTCAGCTCTCCGAGCAGGTCGGCGATCTCCCCGGGTTCGAGGGTGCCGCGAACGCTTGCCAGGTGCAGTCCGAAGAGATAGATCGCCGCGACCTGCGCGACGAAGGCCTTCGTCGAGGCGACGGCGACCTCCGGCCCGGCGTGGGTGTACAACACCGCATCCGATTCGCGCGGGATGGTCGAGCCCTGGGTGTTGCAGATCGACAGGGTGCGGGCACCGAGTTCTGAGGCGTACTTGACGGCCATCAGGGTGTCCATGGTCTCGCCGGACTGGCTGATCGACACGACGAGGGTATTCAGGTCGATCACCGGGTCGCGGTAGCGGAACTCGTGCGAGAGTTCGACGTCAACTGGCACCTTTGCCCACTTCTCGATCGCGTACTTGCCGAGCATCGCGGAGTAGGCCGCGGTGCCGCAGCCGATCACGACGACGCGGTTGATGTCGCGCAGAATGTCGGGGCCGAGCGCGTCGAGTTCCGGCAGCTTGACGGCTCCGTCAACGATTCGCCCGATGAGGGTGTTCGCGATGGCGGCCGGCTCCTCGCTGATCTCCTTCGCCATGAAGCTCGACCAGCCGCCCTTCTCGGCCGCGGAGGCGTCCCACTCGATCTCGAACTCGCGGGTGTCAACCGGTTCGCCGAAGAAGTCCGTGACCGTCACGGAGTCGCTGCGGATGGTCACGACCTGGTCCTGGCCGATTTCCATCGCCCGGTGGGTGTGCTCGACAAACGCCGCGACATCCGAGCCGAGGAAGTTTTCACCGTCGCCGAGGCCGATCACCAAAGGTGAGTTTCGGCGGGCGCCGACCACAACGCCGGGCTGATCCTTGTGCAGCACGAGCAGGGTGAACGCGCCGTGTAAGCGAGCGACGACATTCAGCAGCGCCTTGGAGAGGTCGCCGGTCTTCTGGTATTCGAGGCCGACGAGCAGCGCGGCGACCTCGGTGTCCGTCTCGCTCGTGAACACGGTGTCCGGATGCTCGGCGACGAGCTCCGCCTTCAGCTCCGCGAAGTTCTCGATGATGCCGTTGTGGATGAGGGCGAGCTTGCCGTTGTCGCCGAGGTGCGGGTGCGCGTTCTGGTCGTTCGGTCCACCGTGGGTCGCCCAGCGGGTGTGTCCGATTCCGGTCGATCCGTTCGCGAGGGTGAGCGCCTCGAGGTCGTCGACGAGCACCTGAAGCTTGCCGGCGCGCTTGCGGGTGTGCAGTTCCCCGTCGGGGTCGATCACGGCGATACCGGCGGAGTCGTATCCGCGATATTCGAGTCGACGCAGGCCCCCCAGCAGCACTTCGACGCTCTGGTTACTGCCGACGTATCCCACAATCCCACACATGGGCTTGATTTTACGGTACTGCGCGAGCTCAACTGCGATGGGCGCTCCCCCGCGAGCCGTTCACCTCCCCGTCGGGTAGCCTGATGGCCTATGCCTGAGCACGGGTCAAACGGCCACACGACGCCCTTCGTTGAGATCGACCGCGCCGATTGGGCCACCCTGGCCCCAACGACCGAACTGCCGCTCTCTCCGACGGAGATCGTGGAAATACGGGGGCTCGGGGATCGACTCGACCTCAGCGAGGTGACGGATGTCTACCTTCCGCTGAGCAAGCTGATCAGCCTGTACGCGGTCGGCGCGCGCCAGCTCCACAGGGACACGAGTCGCTTTCTCGGCCGGGATACGCTCGCCACCCCGTTCGTGATCGGCGTTGCCGGTTCGGTCGCCGTCGGCAAATCCACCAGCGCCCGCTTGCTTCGTGAACTGCTGTCACGCTGGGAGGACACCCCGCGGGTGGAGCTCGTGACCACCGACGGCTTTTTGCTGCCGAACGCGGAGCTGGAGCGACGCGGGCTCATGGAGCGCAAGGGTTTTCCGGAGTCGTACGACCGCCGGGCGCTGCTTCGCTTCGTCGCCAACGTGAAGAGCGGCGTCGAAGAGGTGCGCGCGCCCTTCTATTCGCACCTCAGCTACGACATCGTGCCGAACGCCGAGGTGGTCGTGCGTCGGCCGGACATCCTCATCGTCGAGGGACTCAACGTGCTGCAACCACCGACCACCGGCTCCGGTCTCGCGGTGAGCGACCTGTTCGACTTCACGGTCTATGTCGACGCCCGAACCTCCGACATCGCCAGGTGGTACGAGGAACGGTTTCTCAAGTTGCAACAGGGGGCATTCGCCAATCCCAAGTCGTATTTCCACCGGTTCGCCAGCCTCTCGCGCGAGGAGGCAATCGCCCGGGCATCCACGATCTGGAAGTCGATCAACGAACCGAATCTGCTGCAAAACGTGCTTCCGACCCGCTCCCGAGCGGACCTCGTGCTGCGCAAGGGCGCGGACCACGCCGTGAACAGCGTGTTGCTTCGAAAAATCTAGCCGCATTCCCGCCCGCGGTGCGAAAGCCCCTTAGAACGAGAGGCGCTCCCGGACCACCCCGGCGAGGGACTCCGCGATCTCTTCCGCGAGCTCCTGATGCGCGGCCTCAACCATCACCCGAACCAGCGGTTCGGTTCCGGACGGTCGAAGCAGCACCCGTCCCGTGCTGCCGAGCCGCTGCTCCGCGGTCAGAATCGCGGCGGCGATCACGTCGTCCGACTTGAGTTTGTGGTGGTCGACGCCGCGCACGTTGACCATCGTCTGCGGGAACACGGTCATGATCGAGGCGAGATCCGCGAGGCTCTTCCCGGTGCGGGCCATCTCCGCGAGCAGGTGCAGCCCGGTGAGAATCCCGTCCCCTGTCGTCGCGTAGGCGCTCATGATCACGTGTCCGGACTGCTCGCCACCGAGGCTGAAACCTTGTTCGTTGAGCGTCTCCAGCACGTACCGGTCGCCGACCGCGGTCTGGATGAGCGTGATGCCGTGCTCGGCCATCGCGACCTTGAGTCCGAGGTTGCTCATGACCGTCGCGACCAGAGTGTTCTCGGCGAGCAGCCCGCGTTCCTTCATTGACACCGCGAGAATCGCCATGATCTGATCGCCGTCAACGACGCGACCGAGGTGATCGACCGCGAGGCAGCGGTCGGCGTCCCCGTCGTGGGCGATTCCCACATCCGCGCCGTGCTCGAGCACAGCGGCGGCCAACACGTCGAGGTGCGTCGAGCCGACTCCGTCGTTGATGTTGTAGCCGTCTGGGTCGGCGCCGATTACGGTGACCTTCGCGCCGGCGTCGGTGAACACCTCGGGGGAGATTCCGGCGGCGGCACCGTTGGCGCAGTCGAGCACAACGTGGATGCCGTCCAGCCGGTTCGGAAGCGTCGACAGCAGATGAACGACGTACCGGTCCTCGGCATCGGCGAATCGCCGGATGCGTCCAACCTCGACGCCGGTCGGGGCCAATTTCTGCTGACCGAGCGCGGCCTCGATTCGATCCTCGACCTCATCCGGCAGCTTGGTACCGCCGACCGCGAAGAATTTGATGCCGTTGTCCGGCGCGGCGTTGTGCGAGGCGGAAATCACCACACCGAAGTCGGCCTTGATGTCCCCGATGAGGAACGCCGCGGCCGGGGTGGGGATGATTCCGGCGTCGAGCACGTCGACGCCGGAACTCGCGAAACCCGCCGCGACCGCGGCGGCGATGAACTCGCCAGACACCCGGGGGTCTCTGGCGATCACGCCGACCGGTCGGCGGCCGGATGCCCGCCTGCCGTCGGCGAACCGCCCCTTGCCGAGAACGACGGATGCCGCCTGAGCAAGACTCAGAGCAAGCTCCACCGTAATGTCATGGTTCGCCAGGCCCCGAACGCCGTCGGTGCCGAAAAGCCGTGGCATGAGCCGGTTTCGCGCGCGTTAGCGCTTGGAGAACTGAGGAGCCTTACGGGCCTTCTTGAGTCCGGCCTTCTTACGCTCCTTGACGCGAGCGTCGCGGCTGAGGAATCCGGCCTTCTTGAGCGCTGCGCGGTTGTTCTCCTCGTCGATCTGGTTGAGCGAGCGGGAGATGCCAAGGCGAAGGGCGCCGGCCTGGCCGGAAGGGCCACCACCGGTGATGCGCGCAATGACGTCGTAGCTGCCGAGCAGGTCGAGAACCTTGAATGGGTCGTTGATCAACTGCTGGTGCAGCTTGTTCGGGAAGTAGTCCTCGAGGGTGCGGCCGTTTACCGTGATGGTGCCGTTGCCGGGAGCGATGCGCACACGGGCAATCGCCTGCTTGCGGCGTCCGACGGCTGCGCCGGGAACGTTGAGGACCGCGCGTGGGGTCTTTGGTGCAACTTCGGCCGGGCTCTCGGTGGAGTAGCTCTCGAGAACTGCCTCGTCGATTGAATCTTCGATCTTCGCCATGATGTTGGAAATCCTTTTTCTACTGGTCCGCGCTACTGCGCGACCTGGCCGAGGGTGTAGGTCTTGGGCTGCTGAGCAGCGTGAGGGTGCTCGGCGCCGGCGTAGACCTTGAGCTTGGTGAGCTGGGCACGACCGATCGAGTTCTTGGGGAGCATGCCGCGAACCGCCTTCTCGACGGCGCGCGTCGGGTGCTTCTCGAGCATTTCGATGTAGGTCATCGAGCTGAGGCCACCCGGGTAACCGGAGTGACGGTAGGCACGCTTCTGAGCGAGCTTCGCGCCCGTGAGCGCAACCTTCTCGGCGTTGATGATGATGACGAAGTCGCCCATGTCCATGTGCGGGGCGAAGGTGGGCTTGTGCTTTCCGCGCAGCAGAACCGCGGCGTGGCTGGCGAGACGGCCGAGAACGATGTCGGTCGCGTCGATGATGATCCACTCGCGCTGGACATCGTCGAGCTTGGGAGAAAAGGTGCGCGTCACAGTAATACTGCTTTCTTGTCGAAATGAGGTGATCGTGAATCCCACTCCGATGGGTGTTCGTCCGGGAAGATTCTCGGTGAACGCTGCCGGTGGAGGGCTCAAGTTCGGGTACCATGCCACAAAGCGCAGGCACCAAGGGTCAAGATTAGTGCACCGCCGCCGGTTCGGTCAAACCGGGAGCACCAGGCTGCGCCGATTACGAGTTTGCAGCGCGCGCGCCTGAACCTCTGAGTCCGGCGGGTACCCGACCTCGACGAGGTTGAGTCCCTTCGCCGGCATCACTTTGAAGTCGCTCGGCCGCTCGAGTTGGTCGCGAAGAAGCACGAGGCGGTCGGCCTCGAGCTTGCCCTCTCCGATCGCGACGGCGGCACCAACCAGCGAGCGCACCATGCTGTGACAGAAGGCATCGGCCATCACCTCGGCAACCAGCACGCCGTCTTCGGCACGCCGCCAGCGGAACTTCTGCAGGGTCCGCACGGTCGTCGCGCCCTCCCGCGGCTTGCAAAACGCTGCCCAGTCGTGAAGCCCCGTTAGAGCCTCGGCGGCGTCGTTCATGCGGTCGATGTCGAGCACGGCGGGGTACCAGAGGGTGTGGTTGCGCAGCAGAGGGTTCCGGGGCGCGGACGAATCGGCGACCCGGTATTCGTATCGGCGCCACAGCGCGGAGAAGCGAGCGTCGAAGCCGTCGGGTGCGAACGAGCCGCGGTAGACGAAGATATCAGCGTTCAGCCCGGCGATGCCGTTGAGCCGCCGGCCGAGCGCGCGGGGACCGTCGAACCTCTCGCCCGGTCGCAGCGGCGGCGTCTTGCCTCGCGGGCGGGACAGCACACCGAGCTGGGCCGGCGTCACGTCGAGGTGGGCGACCTGCCCGGTCGCATGCACACCGGCATCCGTCCGACCGGCGACCGTGAGTTGCGGGGTCGGTCCGTGCTTTCCGAAGATGATGGCGAGTGCGGCCTCGAGCTCCCCTTGCACCGTTCGCAGCCCCGGCTGTGCCGACCAGCCGAGAAAGTTCCCGCCGTCGTAGGCGAGATCGAGCCGAATGCGGGTCATCGATGGCGCCGGCCCGGCCACGGAGGGGTCGATCGATTCGGTCTTGATCGATGCTCCGCCGTCCACCCGACGAGTCTATTCCGGGCGTGAGCATCGGTT
>JAUZFY010000305.1 GCA_030840185.1 Microbacteriaceae bacterium
GACCGTTTCGATCAGGTTGACCGGGTCGGACGCGACTGCCGCGACGATCTTCTCGGCAAGCTCCCCGTAGTGGATCGTCTTCGTCACGTCGTCGGTCGAGATGGCGTCCGTGAAGTCGAGCCAGATCACCACGTCGATCAGAAACTCCTGCCCTGCTTGACGCTCGGAGTCAAGCACCCCGTGGTGGCCGAACGCCCGCAGGCCGGTGAGGGTGATTGTGTCGGCCGCGGTCACGGTTGCATCGCCTCCCAGACGTCGAGCGCGGAGCTCGTGACAGCGACGTTGTGCACGCGGAGTCCCCACACCCCGGATTGCGCCGCGAGCACGCTGATGGTCGCCGTTGGCGCATCCCTGTCGGCGGTCGGCGCGAGCGGGTCGACGAAAGTGCCGAGAAACCGCTTCCGCGACGCCCCGATGAGCACCGGGTATCCGATGGCGTTGAGGGAGGGAAGGTGGGAAAGCAATTCCCAGTTCTGGTCGGCGGTCTTGGCGAAGCCGATGCCCGGGTCGAGGATGATGCGCTCTGCGCTTACCCCGGCGTCGAGAAGATCGGCCACTCGTTCTTCGAGCTCACGCCGTACATCGGCGAGCACGTTCGCGTAGTGGGCGTCGACCCCGGAGTTCGCCCCACCGTCGCGCCAGTGATTCGCCACGAAGTGGAGGCCAGTTTCCGCGGCGACCCGCGCCATGCCCCCGTCCGCGAGACCCCCGGAGACATCGTTGATGATTGCGGCACCGGCTTCCGCCGCGGCGAGAGCGGTCGACGCGTTCATCGTGTCGATGCTCACGGCGATGCCGCGCTCGGCAAGGCCGGCGACCACCGGAAGAACGCGACGCTGTTCCTCCGCAGCCGGTACCCGCACGGCTCCCGGTCGCGTCGATTCCCCGCCAACGTCGATGATTTGCGCGCCGGCCGCGGAAAGCTCCGCTCCGTGCGCGATCGCCGCATCCGCGTGGAGATAGCGCCCTCCGTCGCTGAACGAGTCTGGGGTCACGTTCACGATTCCCATGATCTGGGGGCGAGACAAACGGGCGTGGGGAGCGGGGAGAGGCGACTCGGGATCGTCGCTCATGCCGAATGTCCGATGAGCGCCATGATCTCGGCGCGTGGGACGGGCTCGCTGAGGGTGCCGCGGCTGGCCATGGTGACGGTCGAACTTCTGGACTGCCGCACTCCCCGCGTTGTCACACACGTGTGGGTGGCATCAAGCACTACGAGAACACCGAGAGGGTTCAGCCCGGTTTGGAGTGCATCCGCAATCTCCTCGGTGAGCCGCTCCTGCATTTGCGGGCGGGCGGCCAGCGTCTCGACGACCCGGGGAAGTTTTCCCAGTCCGACGATCCGGGAACGAGGAACGTAGGCGAGGTGCGCCACTCCGGTGAAGGGAAGCAGATGGTGCTCGCACATCGAGCGAAACTCGATGTCGCGAAGCAGCACCAACTCGCTGAGCTCGCCAGACCCGGCCGTGAATTCCGCGCTGTCCGCGAGGTAGTCGAGCGGGTCCTCGGTGAGGCCGACGAAGAACTCCTCGTAGGAGTGCGCGATCCTTTGCGGGGTGGTCGCCAGCCCGGAACGGCTCGGATCCTCGCCGATCGCGGCGAGGATCTCGAGCACAGCAGCCTCGATTCGAGCGGTGTCGAACAGCCGGGGCCGTTCGGGGTTGGCTGCTGGGCTAACCACAGTTCTCCTTACGGAGTCGGGCGCGACAGCATTTCTTACGCTGTCGCGATATCAGGACGCTTGCGAGGCCGAGGTGTCCGCGACTTCTTAACCGGATCCGAGGTTACTCCGCCATCGACCACTCCCTCGTCGATCGGGGCCTTCTGCGGTACGAGCACGGGCGGCAGAGGCGAAACCGGGCGTTTGTCGCTGGAGAGCCACTGCGGGCGCTCCGGCATCTTTGTGACGTCCTTGAAGATTTCGGCGAGCTCCGTGTGGTCGAGAGTCTCCTTCTCCAGGAGCGCGGTTGCGAGCTTGTCGAGGGTCTCGCGGTTCTGGTTCAGAACCTCCCAGGCTTCGTTGTGGGCGTTCTCGATGAGCGCTCGCACCTCCTTGTCGACCTGCTCGGAGAGTCGCTCGGAGTAGTCGCGCTGGCTTCCCATGTCGCGGCCGAGGAACATTTCGCCCGATCCCGAACCCAGCTTCACGGAGCCGATGTTGGCGCTCATGCCGAACTCGGTGACCATCTTCCGGGCGGTGGTGGTGGCCTTTTCGATGTCGTTCGACGCACCGGTGGTCGGGTCGTGGAACACGATCTCCTCGGCGACGCGACCGCCCATCGCGTAGGCGAGCTGGTCGAGCAGCTCATTGCGGCTGATCGAGTACCGATCCTCGAGCGGAAGAACCATCGTGTAACCGAGGGCCCTACCGCGGGGAAGAATGGTGACCTTAGTCACCGGGTCGGTGTTGCGCATCGCGGTCGCGACGAGTGCGTGTCCGCCCTCGTGGTAGGCCGTGATGAGCTTTTCCTGGTCGCGCATGACCCTGGTTCGGCGCTGCGGTCCGGCCATCACACGGTCGACTGCCTCATCGAGGGCCCGGTTGTCGATCAGCTGCGCGTTCGAGCGAGCGGTCAGCAGGGCTGCTTCGTTGAGCACGTTGGCGAGGTCCGCACCAGTGAATCCGGGCGTCTTGCGGGCGAGAACTTCGAGGTCCACCGTCGCGGCGAGCGGCTTTCCTTTTCCGTGAACCTCGAGAATCTGCTTTCGTCCGAGCAGATCGGGGGCGTCGACGCCGATCTGGCGGTCGAAGCGGCCGGGACGCAGAAGCGCGGGGTCGAGGATGTCCGGACGGTTAGTTGCGGCGATGAGGATGACATTCGTCTTGACGTCGACTCCATCCATCTCAACGAGCAGCTGGTTGAGCGTCTGCTCGCGTTCGTCGTGACCGCCGCCCATTCCGGAGCCGCGGTGACGACCAACAGCGTCGATCTCGTCTACGAAAATGATCGCCGGCGAGTTCTCCTTGGCCTGAGCGAACAAGTCCCGCACGCGGCTGGCACCGACACCAACAAACATCTCGACGAAGTCTGATCCGGAGATGGAGTAGAACGGCACGTTCGCTTCGCCTGCCACGGCTCGAGCCAGCAGGGTCTTACCGGTGCCGGGAGGGCCATACAGCAGCACGCCCTTCGGAATGCGCGCTCCAACGGCGAGGAACTTCGCCGGGTCCTTCAGGAAGTCCTTGATCTCCTCGAGTTCCTCGATGGCCTCGTCGGCACCCGCGACATCCGCGAACGTGACCTTCGGGCTCTCCTTCGAGACCAGCTTCGCCTTCGACTTGCCGAACTGCATGACCTTCGAGCCGCCGCCCTGCATGCTCGACACCAGGAACCAGAAGACAAGACCGATGAGCAGGAAGGGGATCACGAGGCCGAGGAGCGACGACAGCCAATTGCCCTTGTCCACCTGATCGTCGAACTTGGCGGTTGACGCGTTTACCGCGTTAACGACTTGGGTGCCGCGGGGAAGCGAGTAATAGAACTGCACCTGCTTGCCCTCAGGACCTGCGGTCTTCAGCGTCAGGTCAACGCGCTGCTCGGTGTCGACGATCTTGGCCGTGGCGACCTTGTCGCTCTTCAGCAGTTGAAGTCCCTGCTCGGTGGTGACTTGCTTGAATCCGGAGCCACTGAGCAGGCTGAACCCGACGGAAACAACAATGACGGCGAGCAGAATGTAAATGAGCGGGCCGCGAAGAAAGCGCTTGAAGTCCATAGTGATCCGGGAGTCCAGCCCGGCACCTTTCTGACGAAGAATGTGAGCCAAGGCTACCGGAGCCGCACTGGGTGACCGCTGCGTGTTTGCCGTGGGCGTAATGCGCGCGCTGGAGCTATGGCGATCGCGCCAGCGATCGCGCGACGCCAGCGCCGACTGAGCCTGCGAAGACGGTAGTCAACGCTGGAGCTACGCCAAGCCGGTCGACGGCGAAGCCGCGGATCGTTACGCGTACACGTGCGGCGCGAGCACCCCGATGTCCCGGAAATTGCGGTACTTCTCCGCATAGTCAAGCCCGTAGCCGACGACGAACT
>JAUZFY010000312.1 GCA_030840185.1 Microbacteriaceae bacterium
CGAGACCTGAGCACGGAACTGTCGATGATGGTGACCGCGGCCGTGGTCTTCAGCGTCTCTGACGCGGTGATGCTGTTGGCCTCGGCAAGAATTGTGCGCTGGGCGATGCCGTACGCGATCAGTCCGAAGGCGATGACGAAGCTGATGATGGCAGCGATGAACCGCACGTTGGTTACTCCTCTCGTGTTGCCGTGGTCGACCGGCGGTCGGCAACTTCCGGATGTCGCCAGTGGGGCGACGTCTCACTCGGAAGCGAGTTCAAAAGGTCCGTGACATACAGCAGGACCTCGGTTGGCAACAGGCAAAGACGTTCAACAATAGCCTAGCGAGCCTGAAAGTCGCCTCATTATCAAGAATTTGCGCCATGGAACGCCGCACCGCTGCGGGCAAACCGGCGCGACCCGTGGTAAAAGCCACGCTCAGGCTAAACTCAGAAAGTTCCGGCCGGGGAGCGATTCCGTCCCGGTCGACCATTACTGAAGAGGAGACGCCGTGGCGGCTGACGACGAGACTTTCAGCACCGCGATGCGTGGCTACAACCGCGACGAGGTCGACGGGGCGATTCAGGACCTGCGACGCGAGCTGATCAAGGCGAACAGCGACAAGGCGGAGGCCGCGAGGGAGCTCAAGCGTCTCCATGCGACCGTGGAAGACCTGCAGGCCGAGATCGAGGAGACCGGCAGCCCGACGTATAGCGGGCTCGGCACCAAACTCGAGAACACCCTGAGGGTGGCCGAAGAGCAGTCAACCCGTTTGATCAGCCAAGCCGACATCGACGCCGAACGACTCCGAAGCGGTGTGCTCGCCGAGGTGACCAAACTCCGCGTCGATGCCATGGAGGCGGCGGAGAAGGCGGTCGCGGAGGCGAACGCCACGGTGACCCGCATTCTAGACTCCGCACACGGGGAGGCCGCAGAACTGCTCGAGCGCACCCGTGCCGAGGCCGAAACGCTCAGCCAGGACGCGCTCAGGGAGGCCGCGGCCATCCGCGGCGCCGTGGCAACCGAGGCCGCGGAGGCGCGCGCGACAGCCAAGCGCGAGGCCGCTGCCGTTCGCGCCGAGGCGGAACGGGAATCCGCGGAGCTCCGAGCGGTGGCGAGCCGGGAAATGACCGAGGCACGAGACTCCGCCGCCGCGCTCGCTCGAGAGACCGAACTTCGCCGGGCGGAATTCTCGAGCGAGTCGGAGAAGCAGTGGGGCGACCTGGCCCGGGACACCGAGCAGCAGCGCACTGAGCTCGAGCGAGACATCGAACACCAGCGCACCGAACTGGCCAGGTCGAGCGACGAACTGCGCGCGGAGCTCGCTCGGGAGATCGGCGAGGCCCGGTCCCGGTTACACCACGACACCGCCGCGACGAGGAATGCTCTCGAGCAGGAGAGCGCTGAGGCGCACAACGAGCTCGAACGCCGCACCGCAGAGGCTCGCGCGGAAGTCGAGCTCGAGACGTCCTCGGCTCGCGCCGCCGTGCTGCAAGAGACGGAGGCCGCACGGGCGGCCCTCGAGCACGGCACGGCTTCCACTCGCGCGGCACTCGCGCAAGAGGCCGAAGCCACGCGCACCGCTCTCGACCAAGAGGCCGAAGCCACCCGCACCGCTCTCGAGCAGGAGACCATAGCCGCACGGTCCGCGCTCGAGCTGGAGACCTCTACGGCTCGCGCGGCGCTGGAGTTGGAGATCTCCACCGCTCGCTCCGAACTCGAGCAGGAGATGGCCGCCGCTCACGCGAAGCTCGAACAGGAGACCACCGCCGCCTCGGCGACTATCGCCCAAGAGAAGAGGGCGGCCCAGACAAAGGTGGCTCTCGACGCCGATCGGTCCCGCGACGAGTTGGAGCGGGAGACCACGGAAGCGCTGGCCAAGCTCGATGCCGAGATCGCCGCGGCACGGGCCGAACTTCAGCAGGACATCGACGAGCAGAAAACCACTGTGGCGCGCGAGGTTGAACAGCTTCTCGCCGACACGACTCGGGAGGTGGAGCAGACCCGAGCTCAGCTCGCCCACGACACCGCCGAGGTGCGGACTCGCCTGGCGCTCGACTCCGAGCAGGCTCGCACCGACCTCGACGTCGAGCTCAAGGCGCGCCGCGACGAGGCCGAGAAGGAATTCCTGTTCACCCATCAGGAGGCCGTCGCGCAGACCCAAAAGTACCTGGACGAGGCGCAGAACCAACTCGCGGAAGCGGTTCGAATCGCCGCGGAGAAGCGCGCGGAGGCCGACTCCATCGACATCGAGGCCAAGGCGGAGGCTCGAGCGCTTCGAGACCGCTCGGGAGCCGAGGCTGCCGAGATTCTGTCCAACGCCGACTCTCGCGCGTCGGCGATGATCAGGGAGGCAGAGGAGCAGACCGCTCGGCTCGTTCAGGATGCCGAGGAGCGATTGTCCGAGATACGTATCGAGCGTGAGTCTGTCGCTGGTTACTTCGAGAGCTTGCGGGCGGTACTGTCTCAGGCAGAGAAGGTTGCGACCGATCAGTAGCCTCTAGCACTCAGGAGTCGCAGTGAAAATCCACAATGCCTTCCGGCTTGGCCTGCTCGGGGGTCTCGGCGTTCTTGTCGCGATGGCCATCGGCGGCGCGATTGGAACACTCTCCACGATCCTCACTTACATCGGCGCGGCCCTGTTCCTTGCCTTGGGAATCGACCCGTCTGTGTCCTGGCTCGAGAAGCACCGCTTCCCGCGCTGGACGGCGATGCTCACCGTTTTCGCCGGCATCCTCGCGGTGTTCGCCGCCCTCATTTTCGCCGTGGTGCCGGTGATAGCGGATCAGGTGAGCAATCTGATCTCAAGCCTCCCGGACTTCATCGCCACGATCTCCCGTCAGAGCTGGATTCAGGACACCCAGAAGAATCTGCCGAGCTGGATCAACGTGCAGCAACTCGTGGACAACGCGAGCAAGTGGTTGCAGAACAACGTCGCAACCATCGGCGGCGGGCTGCTCGCGGTGGGCGTCGGAATCTTCGGCGGCGTCACTGGTGCGCTCATCATCTTCATCCTCACTCTCTACTTCGTCGCCTCGCTCTCGAGCATGAAGCGGGGCCTCTATCGCCTCGTTCCAGCCTCGAAGCGAGCGCGCTTCTCCGACCTCGCCGAGCAAATCAGCGCGTCGGTCGGACGCTATGTTGTCGGTCAGGGAACTATCGCCCTCGCCAACGGGCTGTTGAGCTTCGTGTTCCTGTCGATCATGTCGATCTTCGGGCTGAAATACCCGGCTCTGTTCGCCTTCGTCGCGTTCCTCTTCGCGCTGGTTCCCCTCGTCGGAACGCTGTCCGGAAGCATCCTGATCTCCCTCAGCACCCTGCTCCTCAGCGGGCCGGGAGTGGCGCTCTGGGTTGCGATTTACTACCTCGCGTACATGCAGATCGAGGCGTACGTTATCAACCCGCGGGTGATGAACCGGGCGGTGAAGGTGCCAGGCGCCGTCGTCGTGATCGCAGCCTTGGCCGGCGGATCGCTTCTCGGCATTCTCGGCGCGCTCATCGCCATCCCGGTCGCGGCGGCGGTTCTGCTTATCATCGACCAGGTTGTCGTCCCGCGGCAGAACGAACTCTAGAAGGTCTCCGGGAGGGGCAGCGCGGCGGGATTCAGCCGCGACACGATCTCAGTGAGCACTC
>JAUZFY010000343.1 GCA_030840185.1 Microbacteriaceae bacterium
GCGGCGTCGTCTTCGTGCTATGGGCGGTCGCGACCGTCACCTTCTTCGCCATCCGGCTCATTCCCGGTGATCCCGCCGAGGCGATTCTGGGCGGCCCGGGTTCCCAGGCGAGCGCCGCAGCGCTCGCGAAGGCGCGGGCGGACTACGGGCTCGATCAGCCGCTTCCGCTGCAGTACCTCCACTACCTCGGTCGGCTCGCCGTCGGTGACCTCGGACAGTCCTACGCTTTGCGCCAACCCGTCATCACCGTGATCGGCCAAAACCTTGGCGGCACCCTGCTCCTTGCGACGCTCTCGCTCGTCGCAGCAGCGGCCATCGCGCTCGGGCTCGCCGCCTGGTCGGCATGGGGCGGGCCGGGCGCCTCCGCGGTGAGTTCGGTGCTCGAGGTCGTCGCCGCCGCCGTTCCACACTTCTGGCTCGCGATCTCGCTCATCCTTCTGTTCAGCACCACCCTCGATTGGCTTCCCCCGGTGAGCGTCCCTGGCGCGGCCGGACTGATCCTGCCCGTGCTCACACTCGCCATTCCGCTCGCCGGATTCCTCGGTCAGGTGATGCGGGAATCGATCCTCGACGCCATGGCGTCCCCCTTCGTGCTCGCCGCCCGTGCCCGCGGCGAGGGGTCGAACGGCGTGTTCTGGCGTCACGCCCTTCGCCACGCGGCCATACCGGCCATCGGGCTCGCCGGCTGGGCGTTCGGCGCGCTGATCAGCGGGGCGGTCGTGGTGGAGACGATCTTCGCGAGACCAGGCATCGGGCGGAGTCTGCTCTCCGCCGTCCAGCAGCGTGACGTTCCGCTCGTGGTCGGTGTGGTCATCGTCGTGGCCCTCGGGTACATGCTCGTGACCACCCTCACCGACCTGGCCGACCGACTGGTCGATCCGAGATTGCGCGCCCGGTGAGGCGCGTCACGCTCGTCCTGGCCGTCGCGGTGATCGTCTTCCTGGTGCTCGCCGCCCTGGCTCCGGATCTTCTGGCGCCCGGGAATCCGCTCGCCATCCATCCGTTGCAGAGCTTCCGCGGCCCATCTTTTACCCACCCGTTCGGCACCGACGAGTCCGGGCGCGACATCTACACCCGCATCGTCCACGGCACCGGCGCCTCGCTTCTCATCGGGCTTTCCGCCACCGCGATCGGAGTCGGCCTCGCCCTGGTCTTCGGACTGCTTGCCGGGCTGGGCCCCCGCTGGCTCGACTTCGGCACCACCCGGTTTCTCGAGGTGCTGTTCGCCTTCCCCGGCCTGCTCTTCGCCCTACTGTTCATCGTGATCTACGGGCCCGGGGTGGTGACCTCGACCATCGCCGTCGGGCTCGCCACGGCGCCGGGATATGCCCGAATCATCCGCAGTCAGGTGCTCGTGGTGCGACGTGCGCCCTATCTCGAGGCGGCGGTTGTGCTCGGTCGCGGGCCGGCCCACCGACTGTTCCGGCACCTCCTGCCAAACGTCGCGGGATCGCTCTTCGTGCTCGTGACCCTCGGCATCGGTCAGTCGATTGTGTGGGCCTCCTCGCTCAGCTATCTCGGTCTCGGCGCCGTTCCGCCGGCCGCGGAATGGGGGGCGATGCTCTCGGCCGGCCGAACCTACATCAGCTCGTTCTGGTGGATGACATTCTTCCCCGGCCTATTCATCGTCTTGAGCGCCATCTCGACGACCGTGCTCGGCCGCGGCATCCAACAGCGAGGACGACTGTCGTGACCTCCCTCGTATCGGTTCGCAACCTCAGCGTGGCCTTCGGCCGCACCGAAGTGGTCTCTGGCGTGTCCTTCGACATCGAAGCCGGAGCGTGCACCGCCATAGTCGGGGAGTCCGGATCGGGTAAGAGCGTGACCGCCCGGTCTCTCCTTGGACTCACCGGCGGGGTGGTGCGGGCGGCCGAGCTTCGATTCGACCAGACCGACCTGCTCACTGCCTCACCGCGGCACCTCCAGCGGCTGCGCGGCCGCGACATCGGCTTCGTCTCACAGGGCGCTCTCGTGGCGCTCGACCCGCTTCGCCCGGTCGGCCGGGAGATCGCGGACTCGCTCCGCCTGCACACCGCATCGACCGCCGTCGAGCGCCGCAACAGGGTCATCGAACTGCTCGGCGAGGTGGGAGTGCCGCAACCGGCCCTTCGGGCGTCGCAACGACCGGGTGAACTCTCCGGTGGTCTGCGGCAGCGCGCCATCATCGCGTCCGCCATCGCGCTGCGGCCGCGGCTGCTCATCGCGGACGAGCCGACCACCGCCCTCGACACGACGGTGCAGGCGGGCATCCTCGAACTGATCGAGCGATTGCGAGATCAGGGCACCGCGATCCTGCTGATCAGCCACGACCTCGCGGTGGTGAGCCGGCTCGCCTCCCAGGTGCTCGTGATGAAGGAGGGCCGGGTGGTGGAGAGCGGATCGAGCGCTCGGCTGATCGACGCGCCGCAGCATCCGTACACCCGGCGCCTGTTGAACGCCGTGCCGACGGACCGACCGCGATTCGACCGGTTGACCGAGGCGCCAGCGGTCCCGGCCGCCGAGATCGCCCCTAACGTCGTGCTCTCCGCGTCGGGGCTCTCGCGGCAGTTCGGCGACCTGCGGGCCGTCGACGACGTGTCGTTCCGTCTGCGCCGCGGGCGAACCCTCGGCATTGTCGGCGAGTCGGGTTCCGGCAAGACGACCGTGGCGCGGCTGACACTCGCCCTCGAACGCCCTGATGCGGGCTCGGTCTCGCTGCTCGGCGAGCCCTGGAGCGAGTTGGCCGAGACGTCCCGCCGCGCAAGACGACCGCGGATCGGAGCCATCTATCAGGATGCCCTCAGCTCCTTCGATCCGCGGCTGACCGTCGGGCGGATTCTCCGCGACGCGCTCGGCACGCCCCGGCGGGACTATTTCGCGGTTGCGGAACTGCTCCGCTCGGTCGGGCTGTCCCCCTCCCTCGCCGCGCGGCGTCCGCGGCTGCTCTCCGGCGGTCAGCAGCAGCGGGTGGCGATCGCGCGAGCCATCGCCCCGCGACCGGACGTGCTCATTTGCGACGAACCGGTCTCGAGTCTTGACGTGTCGGTGCAGGCTCAAGTGCTCGATCTGCTCGACGATCTGCAACGCTCGCTCGGACTCAGTTACCTGTTCATCACCCACGACCTCGGCGTGATCCGGCACATGAGCGACGACCTCATCGTGATGCGGGCCGGACGGGTCGTGGAGGCCGGGCCGACCGAAGACGTGTTCCGGAATCCCGCCGACGAATACACGCGAAAACTCATCGCCGCTGCGCCGCGGATCGGGGCGGCGGACTGAGATGCGTGTCCGACACTCACTAAGCCCCCTCTACGCTGGATAGTCATGAGCGACGACACTCCAACCCGCGGTTCGGAAGAGGTGCCCGACGAGGCTCCGCCGACCCGCCGATTCGATTGGAATCCGCACCCTGATGGCGCGGCGGTGAGCAGTTCGGCAGCGGACTCGCCAGCCGATCCCGCCGCCGACTCCG
>JAUZFY010000014.1 GCA_030840185.1 Microbacteriaceae bacterium
GTGCGTGATCAGGAGGATCGACATCCCGAGGCGCTCGCGCAGGTCGATCATCAACTCGAGGATCTGGGCCTGAATCGTCACGTCGAGCGCCGTGGTCGGCTCGTCGGCGATCAAGAGCTTCGGGTCGCACGAGATGGACTGCGCGATCATGGCCCGCTGGCGTTGACCGCCGGAGAGTTGATGGGGGTAGGAGTTGAACGCCTTGACCGGGTCCGGCAGCTCGACGAGGGCGAGCAATTCGATCGCGCGTTCCTTCGCCTCTGCCGGGGACACCCCGAAGTGTAGCCTGACCGTTTCGACGATCTGGGCGCCGACCGTGAAGACCGGGTTGAGCGCCGTCATCGGTTCTTGGAAGATCACGGCGACGTCCTTGCCTCGCACATCCCGCAGCTGCGACGCGGAGGCGCCGCGAAGCTCGCCACCGTTGAGCTTGATGCTCCCGCTGACCCGGCTGTTTTTCGGCAGCAGGTCGAGTATCGACATCGAGCTGACGCTCTTCCCCGAGCCCGACTCTCCGACGAGCGCCATCACCTCACCCGAACGGATGGTGTAACTGAGCTTCTTTACGGCCGGAACCCAGACGTTGTCGACGGCAAAGTCAACGTTGAGGTTCGAGACCTCGAGTACAGGAGCGGTAGGAGTGGCGTCCACTTAGATCGCTTCCTTTCTGACCGTGACGGTCGTGGCGATAGGGAGTGCCCGAGAGGCATCAGTCGTTGATGCGAGGATGGGGGCATGGGAAGCTTCGCTGGCAGTGATGACGTTTTCCGGTCGCGATTCAATCGCGTGCTTGCCGTGATCATCTGGGCAATTGATTTGTTCGTGTTGGTGACGAGCCTTGTGGTCGGCGAGCCGGCCGAAACGGCCGGAGGGCTGCTGCTTTTCACGATGTTCACCGCGGGCCTGGTGTACGCGCTGCTCTGGCGGCCGAGTGTGGCAGTGAATGACGACTGCGTCACGCTCGTGAACGTGACCCGAACGATCGTGATCCCGTGGGCTGCGCTCATCGACGTTGACACGAGGTTCGCCCTCAGCCTGCGCACCCCGCGCACGTCCTACTCCGCCTGGGCGGCACCGGCCCCTGGTCGGTCCGGACTCGCCATGGCTCGACGCGCCGAGCGGAGGCACGGCCCGAACGCCCGCACGCCGACGGTCGCCGGTAGGTCGAGGCCGGGAGACCTCATAACCACGGAGTCCGGCGAGGCTGCCTACCTCGTGCGCGAGCGCTGGAACTCGCTCGTCGAATCCGGTGCCGTCGAACCGGGCCTCGCCGATAGCACGCCGGTGACGATTCGTTGGCACTGGTTCCAGGACGCGGCCTTGGTGATTCTGGCTATCGCGACGGCGATCGCCGTTGGCTGGTTGTGACAACACGGTCGCTATCCCTAGTCCTTCTCGCTGGGCAGGCCGACATCGGTGAGCGGCTGTCCCGCGATGACCTCGTCGACCTCCTTGGTGCGGCGAATGCTGAATCGGCGCTGCTGAGGGTCGAATGCATCACGAAGCCCGTCACCCACGAAGTTGACGCACAACGCCAGCAGAACGATGAATGTGGCCGGCCACCAGAACAGGTACGGCCGGGTGGCGAACGCCGACTGGTTTGAACCGATCAGAAGGCCGAGCGATGAGTCGGGCGATTTGATGCCGTAACCGAGGTAGCTAATCGCCGTCTCGAGCAGAATCGCCGAGGCAATCAGCAGCGTCGAACTCACGATGATCACGCCGACCGCGTTGGGCAGGATGTGACGGAAGATGATGCGACCGTCCGATGCTCCGGCGACTCGAGCGGCCTCTACGAACTCGCGCTCGCGCAGGGTGAGGAATTCGGCGCGGACCAGTCGCGCGATGACCATCCACGAGACGAGACCGAGGAGAACGGCGAGGCCGAACGCACCAAGCCCGTTCGAGGTCTTACCGACGACGGCGCCGATTACAAGAGCGGGACTGACGATGAAGACGTCGGTGATGCGCATGAGCACGGCATCCACCCAGCCGCGGAAGTAGCCCGCAACGGCGCCGACGATGACACCGAGCACGGTTGCGAACACGCCGATGACGAGCATAACGAGCACCGAGTTCTGGATGCCGCGCATGGTCAGAGCGAAATAGTCACGGCCGATGCGGTCCTGTCCAAACGGGTGCTCGCCGAACCCGGAGGCCGAAACGGTCGGTGCGCCCTGATTGAGCTGCGGGTTCAACTGGCTGTACGAGTAGTGCCACCATCCGGGGATCGGACCGAGTCCGATGGCCGAGATGGAGAACACGATGATCCCGAGGTAGACGACGAGCGCAACGACCGACACCCGATTCTTGAGAAAGCGCTTGAATACGATGCGGCCCTGACTCTCGCCGCGTCCACCGGATCCTCTTTCCGCCGCGTCGAACCCACTGCTTATTTTCGGCTCGAGCGGACTGCCTTGGACTGTGCTCATGAAATTCCCTTCGGCACAAACGTTTCTCTATCGCTTACCACGGTCATCGCACACGCACTCGTGGGTCGAGCGCCGCGTAGGCGAGGTCGGCGAGGAAGTTGAACGCGATCGCGGTAATGGCGATGACGAGGAAGTACCCCATCACCGGATTGACGTCGGTGCGACCGAGGCCGATGTTGAACAAGTTCCCCATGCCGCTGATCGCGAAGACCGATTCGGTGATGATCGCCCCACCGAGCAGCGCCCCGACATCCGTCGCGATGAGCGTCGCGATCGGGATGAGCATGTTACGGAACGCGTGACGCACGATCACCGAGCGCTCCGGAAGTCCCTTCGCCCGCGCGGTGCGAACGTAGTCCTGATTGAGAACCTCGAGCATGCCGGAACGGGAGTATCGGGTGTAGCTCGCGAAGCTGATGAGCAGGAGGCTGATCGTCGGGAGAATCAGGTGGGTGAAGCTATCAATGCCCGTAATCCAGACGTTTCCGCCGAGGCTCGGCGTCTGCGAGCCGACCGTCGCGATCGGACGGCCCCCGATGTCGTTGGAATAGCTGTACCACGACTGCATGAATCGGTCGAGGAGCACGATTCCGCCGACGAGCACGGAGGTGATGCCGCCGATGCGCATCATGAGCCCGCGGTCCGGGCCGCCGACGATGGCACCGCTAGCGATGCCGACAGCGAGGGTAATGACGGCGAGGAACACGAGAGTGCCGGCCGAGGAAATGTTGAAGAGCCACTGCAGCGAGAAGTAGGCAATGATCGCGACCAACACATTGATGCCGGCGGTGATCCAGGCCCGGCGATTACGCAGCCCGGCAAGCACGGCGACGATGGCGAATCCGATGCCGGCGGTCAGGACGATGACAGCAACCGGACCGAGGGATGGCCGAATGAACCATCCGCTCACGGACATGTACCAGAGGATGGCCCCCGTGAAGAGTCCGCTGCCGAGGAAGACATAGAGGCGTCGCCGCCAGGGTCCGCCGACCAGAAGTTGAAGGATCGCCCCGACTATCACCCCGGTGACCAACAGCGCCAACGGTGGTAGGTGCGGATTAGCGAGGAAATTGTTGTAGTTGAGGGCGATGAACGACTTGAGCAGCACCGCGACGAGGAAGGACGGAAGTGAGAAGAGAAAGAAGCTGATGAGGGTCACGGTGTAGTCGAAGCCGCTGTACACGCGAAGCGCCGTCACAATGCCGAGACCGATTCCGAGCACGATCGCGAGAACGAAGGCCGTCGTCACGAGCTGGAGGGTGGAGCCCATCGCCTGCGGGAGCAGGTCGGTCACTGCCTGATTCTGGAAGGTGGTTCCGAGGTCGCAGCCGCCGGCGACGGGAACCACACACTTGGCGACGCCACCGAGCCAGAGTACCCACCGCAGCGGCGGAGCGAGGTCGAGGTGTTGAGTCTGCACCCGGGCGTCGATGAGCGCCTGCCGGTTGGGCGAGAGACTCCCCTGTAGGTCTTGTAACGGATTACCGGCCGATGCTGCGAGCACATACATGATGAATGATGCAGCGATCAGGATCAGGACCGAGACGACAACTCGTCTCGCAATGAAACTCACCATAGGGAGGGGACGCCTGTTCGAAGTTGTGTGAAAAAATTGCACGGATTGCTGGATTGCCGGGTTGCTCTGCTCTCAGCGACGGGGCGCCGACCTCCGTGAGAGAGTCGGCGCCCCGTGCTGTTCCGAGCGTTAGGTACTGAACCTAATTCGGTCGCCCTTACTTGGTCCAGTCCCAGACGTTCCAGACAATACCGGTTTGGCCTCCAAAGTACCCGATGTTCTTGACCTTGCCGTTGGTCGCGAAGAGGCCCGGCAGCTGGAAGAGCGGCAATCCGTAGCCGTCGGTGAACGCGAGCTTGTCGATTTCAACCTTCTGGTTGAGCAACGTGCTCGGGTTCAGCGTGGTCTGCGTCTTCACCGCGAGGTCGCTGGCCTGCTGGTTGTTGAAGTTGCTGTAGTTTCCGGGGTTTCCGATCTGGAACAGCTGCGGGACGGCAGCGTTTCCGACACCCGGGTTGATCCAGC
>JAUZFY010000018.1 GCA_030840185.1 Microbacteriaceae bacterium
GTGCGGGGTCGCGGAGTCGTACTCGCCCTCGTTGACACCCATGACGAACGTTCCGTCGTCGTCGGTCGCGGGGGCCGAGATAATGACCTTCTTGGCGCCCGCCTCGATGTGCTTCGCGGCATCCTTCGCATTGGTGAAGCGACCGGTGGACTCGATGACGATGTCCACGCCAAGGTCACCCCAGCCGAGGTTCGCGGGGTCGCGCTCGGCGAGAACCTTGATGCGGCGGCTTCCGACGACGATGAAGTCGCCGTCGACCGAGACGTCTTCGGACAGCCGTCCGGCGACGGAGTCGTACTTGAGCAAGTGCGCGAGCGACTTGGGGTCGGTCAGGTCGTTAACGGCGACGACCTCGAGGTCGGCGCCCTGCGCGAGAACCGCGCGGAGGTAATTACGACCGATTCGGCCAAAGCCGTTGATGCCAATCTTGACAGTCAAGAGAACTCCTGTTGCTGAGGCGCCACGGGGCGCGACTTGTGGGGTACGTGGTGGAACGGGTGGAATTGCGGCGGTGGCCGGGCGAACCCGACCACCGCCGCAGGTAACTTATGGCGCTATGACAGTATCAGCAGCCCGTCGGCCTTTTCCCGGGCCACATCGAAGCGCTGCTGCACGTTCTGCCAGTTCGCGATGTTCCAGACGGCCTTGACGTAATCGGCGCGAACGTTCTTGTAGTCGAGGTAGTAGGCGTGCTCCCAGACGTCGAGCATGAACAGCGGGATGAGGCCGAGCGGCACGTTGCCCTGCTGGTCGAAGAGCTGGAACACGGAGAGACGCTGACCGATGACGTCATACGCGAGGACGGCCCAGCCGGAGCCCTGGACGCCGAGGGCGACGGCGGTGAAGTGGGCGACGAATTTGTCGAACGAACCGAACTGGTCGTCGATCGCCGCCGCGAGCTCTCCGGCCGGCTTGTCGCCGCCGTCCGGGGAGAGGTTGGTCCAGAAGATCGAGTGGTTGACGTGGCCACCGAGGTTGAAGGCGAGATCCTTCTCAAGCTTGTTCACATTGGCGAGATCACCGGAGTCGCGGGCCGCAGCGAGGCCGGCCATCGCGGCATTCGCGCCCGTGACGTAGGCCTGGTGGTGCTTGGTGTGGTGCAGCTCCATAATGGCGCCGCTGATGCTCGGAGCGAGAGCTCCGTAGTCATATCCCAGTTCGGGAAGCGTGTACTCAGCCATATTGATTTCTCCTTCTCTCAAACCCTCAGTCGGCGTTCAATCGCGCCGATCCGGGTCTTTTTCAGTGTACTCGTGACAACTATCGCGCCCGCCGGATGCTTCCCAAGCGGACGGCTAAGCGGTCACGCGTCCTCGTAGTCGGGCGGAAGGTTGGCGTCCGTTCCGGGGATTCCGAGCTCGACGGCTCGCTTGTCTGCCATCGCGAGAAGTCGCCTGATGCGGCCGGCGACGGCATCTTTCGTCATCGGCGGATCCGCGTGGTGACCGAGTTCGTCGAGGCTGGAGTCGCGAAACCGCAGTCGAAGGTCGCCCGCGTAGCGCAAGTGCTCGGGAACGTGGCCATCCAGAATCTCGAGCGCGCGCTCGACCCGTGCGCACGCGGCGACCGCGGCCTGAGCGGACCGGCGAAGGTTCGCATCGTCGAAGTTGACGAGCCTATTTGCCGTGGCCCGAACCTCGCGGCGCTGCCGTAGCTCCTCCCAGTTCAGCACGGTCGAATGAGCCCCCATGTGCACGAGCATCGCGCTGATCGCCTCGCCATCCCGGATGACGACACGGTGCACTCCGCGCACCTCCCTCGCCTTCGCCGCGATCTTCAGCCGGCCGGCGGCGCCGACGAGGGCCATCGCCGACTCGTTTCCGGGGCAGGTGACCTCGAGCGCCGCGGAGCGGCCGGGATCGGTGAGCGAACCGTGGGCGAGGAAGGCGCCGCGCCACACGGCAGCGAGTTCCTCGCGGCTGCCGGTCGTGAGCTTGTTCGGCAACCCCCGGATCGGACGCCGACGGGCATCGAGAAGGCCGGTCTGTCTGGCGAGGGTCTCGCCGCCCTCGAGTACGCGAACCAGGTACTGACTCGTTCGGCGAAGGCCCGACGCCGAGATGACCGAGATTTCGCTCTTCACGCCGTACAGTTCGGCGAGGTCCTTGCGAACCCGCCGTGCGATTTGCGCCGTGTCCAACTCCGACTCGACCGCGATGCGGCCGGAGATGAGGTGCAACCCCCCGGAGAACCGCAGAATGGTTGCGAGCTCCGCGGCTCGCACTGTCGTCTTGCTCACGTCGATGCGAGCGAGTTCGTCTTTAACGTCGGCGGTGAGAGCCAATCCGTGTTCCTAACTTTCTGTGCTGCTGGGGTCGGCCCGTAAGCGGGGCCGGAATAGTTTCGGGCGGTGGCGCCTATTCGCGTCCGAGATCCCGATGCTTGATACTCACGGCGACGCCGGGTTGCTGTTGCAGGATGCCGGCCAGTTTCTGCGCGACGGCAACGGATCGATGCTTGCCCCCTGTGCATCCAATGGCGATCGTAGCGTGTCTCTTGTTCTCGCGCTGATAGCCGGCGAGCACCGGAGCGAGCGCGCTGGCGTAGCCGTTAAGGAACTCGGTCGCACCCTCTTGGTCTAGCACGAAGTCACTGACCGCACGATCAAGGCCGCTGAGGTCCCGCAGCTCGGGAACCCAGAACGGGTTGGGCAGAAACCGCATGTCGGCGACGAGGTCCGCGTCGGCCGGCAGCCCATATTTGAAGCCAAAACTCAGGATCGTGAGTTGCAGTCCTGGCGTGTCCTCGCCGGAGAACGTCTCGGAAATCGTCGTCGCGAGCTGGTGGATATTCAGGCCGGAGGTGTCGATGATGATGTCGCTCGACTCGCGCATGGCGAGCATGCGGGTTCGCTCCTCGGCGATGCCGTCGAGAAGAGTGCCGTCGCCCTGCAGCGGGTGCGGCCGGCGCACCTGCTCGAATCGACGCACCAACGCCTCGTCGGTCGCCTCGAGAAACAGCACCCGAACCGGAGTTCCCTCGCGAAGGTGCTCGGCGATCCGCTCGAGATCTGAAAACAATTTGCCACCGCGCACGTCGACAACGGCGGCGACCTTTGGCAGGTTGTTACCGGCTTTTCCGGCCAGTTCGACGAGTGGTCGGAGCATCTGCGGCGGCAAGTTGTCCACCACATACCATCCGAGGTCTTCCAGCGCGTTGCCAACCGTTGACCGGCCGGCGCCCGACATGCCGGTGATGATGAGCACTTCTTGCCTGTAGCTGTCCTCGGTCATTGCCGGATCACGCCTTCAATTCTCTGAGGTTGACTATCTAGTCAAGACTACCGAGCAAGTCACTCCCGTAGTTTTTCGAAGATCGTGCGGGCGATAGTCGGGCCGACGCCCTTTACCTCGGCAATCGCCGCGGGTTCGGCTGCTCGAAGCTGGCTGACCGAACCGAAGTGGCGAAGAAGCTCCTTGACTCGTGCCGGCCCGAGCCCCGGAATCTCGGACAGCACCGAGTTGACGTCCCGTTTGCGACGCTGGCGCTGGTAGGTGATCGCAAACCGGTGCGCTTCGTCCCGGATCCGTTGGATCAGGAACAGCGCGTCGCTGTTGCGCGGAAGGATTACCGGGTAGTCGGAGCCGGGGAGCCAGATCTCCTCGAGCCGCTTGGCGATGCCGCACAGGGTGATGCCCGTGACGCCGGCGTCGTCGAGCGCTCGCTGCGCCGCCGCAACCTGCGGCTGGCCGCCATCCACGATGAGCAGGTTTGGCCGGTAGGCGAATTTCTTTCGCTCGGAGTCGCCCTCCGGCCGGTTCGCGTCCATACCGGCCGCAGGGTCGTCAAGGTAGGCGAGCCGGCGGCTGAGGGTCTGGTAGATCGACTCGGTGTCGTCGGAGGACTCGGGGATGCTGAACCGGCGGTACTGATCCTTGCGCGGCAACCCGTCCTCGAAGACCACCATCGAAGCGACGATGTTGGTTCCGCTCAGGTGGGAGACGTCGTAGCACTCCATGCGAAGCGGAGCGTCCGGCATGCCGAGGGCCTCCTGGATGTCCGCGAGGGCTTGGGACCGGGCGACGAAGTCCCCACTGCGGCGGGTCTTGTAGAGAACCAGGGCGTTCCGGGCGTTGGTGCCGACGGTGAGAGCGAGGGCGGCTAGTTCGCCGCGCTGGGCGACCCGCAACGCCACCCTGCCCTGCCCGATGCCGCGTTCAATCCTCAGCGCGGTCAACCAGGTCTCGAGCTCGGCCGAGTCCTCCGGCAGCTCCGGTACCACGACGAGGCGCGGCGGGTCGAGCTCGTCGTAGGCGTTCTGAATGACCGTCTCGACGAGTTCGCCGAGATCGAGATCGAGTTCCTTGTCCACCACCCAGCTGCGCACACCGCGGATGCGGCCCCCGCGCACGGTGAACTGCTGAACGGCGGCGGCCAGTTCGTCGTGGGCGATGCCGAACAGGTCTGCGTCGACGTCTTCCGAAAGCACGACGGTGTTCTTCGACAGCGCCGTCTCGAGGGCGCCGAGCTGATCGCGGTACTTCGCGGCCGACTCGTAGTCCTGCACGGCCGCGGCGGCCTTCATCTTTCGCGACACGTCGCCGACGTACTTGGAGTCGTTTCCGGCCATGAACGAGGCGAAGTCGAGCGCGATCGACTTATGTTCCTCCTTCGACACGCGGGACACGCACGGTGCCGCACACTTTCCGATGTCGCCGAGGAGGCAGGGCCGCCCGGTCTGCTCCGCGCGCTTGTAGGTCGCGTCGGAACAGCTGCGCATCGGGAACGCCTTGAGCATGAGGTCGACGGTCTCGCGGATGGCCCACACCTTGGTGTACGGCCCGAAATAGCGGGCGCCCTTGATGTTGCGGTTACGCGTCACGAGCACCCGAGGGACGTTCTCGCCGAGTGTAATGGCGAGGTACGGGTACGACTTGTCGTCCCGGAACTGCACGTTGAACGGCGGGTCGAACTCCTTGATCCAGGTGAACTCGAGCTGCAGCGCCTCGAATTCCGTGCCGACAACCGTCCACTCGACCGAGGCCGCGCTCAACACCATGCGCCGCGTGCGTTCGTGCAGGCTCGCGAGGGGAGCGAAGTAGTTGCTGAGCCGCGCCCGCAGGTTTTTTGCCTTGCCGACGTAGAGCACTCGACCGGTAGCATCCCGAAACCGGTACACGCCGGGCTGTTGCGGGATCTCCCCGGCCTTGGGTCGCCACGTGACGGTTTTGCTCATGACGCTAGGTGGTCGCGAGGACCTTGGCGGGCCTCTTCTTGCGTTGTGTCGGTGTCTTCGCCGGCAGAATCTCCCGAAGGAAGCTTCCGGTGAAGCTCGACTCGACGGTCGCGAGGTGCTCCGGCGTTCCGACCGCGAGCACCTGGCCTCCGCCGGCCCCGCCTTCTGGGCCGAGGTCGATGAGCCAATCGGCCGACTTGATCACGTCGAGGTTGTGCTCGATGACGATGACGGTGTTGCCCTTCTCGACGAGGCCGTTCAGAACGAGCAGGAGCTTGCGCACGTCTTCGAAGTGCAACCCCGTCGTCGGTTCGTCAAGAACGTAAATGCTGCGACCCATCGACCGCTTCTGCAGCTCGGTCGCGAGCTTTACCCGCTGCGCCTCACCACCGGATAGCGTCGTCGCACTCTGGCCGAGCCGCACGTAGCCGAGGCCGACGTCGACGAGGGTGTTGAGAAACCGGCTGATCGAGGAGATGGCCTCGAAGAACTCGGCCGCCTCGCTGATCGGCATGTCGAGCACCTCGGCGATGTTCTTGCCCTTGTAGTGCACGCCGAGAGTCTCCCGGTTGTAACGCGCTCCGTTGCAGACCTCGCAGACGACGTAGACGTCGGGAAGAAAATTCATCTCGATCTTGATGGTTCCGTCACCCGAGCAGTTCTCGCACCGGCCGCCCTTGACGTTGAAGCTGAACCGGCCGGGGAGGTAGCCCCGGGCCTTGGCATCCTGGGTCTCGGAGAACAGGGTGCGGATCTTGTCGAAGACACCGGTGTAGGTGGCCGGATTGGAGCGCGGGGTGCGGCCGATCGGGGCCTGATCGACGTGCACGACCTTGTCGAGGTTGTCGAGGCCGGTGACCCTCGTGTGCTTTCCCGGTATCTGCCGTGCGCCGTTGAGCTCGTTCGCCAACACCTTGTACAGGATGTCGTTGATGAGGCTCGACTTGCCTGATCCGCTCACTCCGGTGACGGCCGTGAACGTGCCGAGTGGGAAGTCGACGGTGACGTTTTGCAGGTTGTTGGCCCGCGCACCCTCCACCGTGAGCATCCGCTTTTTGTTCACCGGTCGACGCGCGGCCGGAGTCTCGATCGCCCGTCGGCCGGAGAGGTAGTCTCCCGTGACCGAGCGGGTGTTGGCGAGCAGGGCATCGTAGGATCCCGAGTGAACCACCTCCCCGCCGTGTTCGCCGGCGCCCGGTCCGATGTCCACAATCCAGTCCGCGGTGCGGATGGTGTCCTCGTCGTGTTCGACGACGATCAGGGTGTTTCCGAGGTTCTTGAGCTTGACCAGGGTCTCGATGAGGCGTCGGTTGTCGCGCTGATGGAGGCCGATGCTCGGCTCGTCCAGAACGTAGAGCACCCCGGTGAGACCGGAGCCGATCTGGGTGGCGAGCCGGATCCGCTGCGCCTCCCCGCCGGACAGCGAACCGGCCGAACGTGCAAGGCTGAGGTAGTTGAGTCCGACCTCGATCAGGAACTCGAGCCGAAGCCGGATCTCGCGCAGCACCTGCGCGGCGATCTTGGCCTCGCGCTCGGACAGTTCGAGGAGCTGCATGAATTCGAACGCGTCGATGAGGCTCAGGTCGGAGACATCCGCGATGTTGTGATCGTGAACGGTGACCGCGAGCACCTCCGGCTTCAGCCGCTTGCCGTCGCACACCGGGCAGTCGATCTCCCGAAGGTAGGAGGCGTAGCGCTGCCGTGCCGAGTCGGTCTCCGCCTCGAGGAACTTGCGCTCGATGAACGGCATGACGCCCTCGAAACCGGTCGAGTACTTCATCTCCCGACCGAAGCGGTTCTTCCACTTGACGGTCACCTGAAAGTCGTTGCCCTTGAGGATCGCCTCCTTGATCGTCTCGGGCAGGTCGCGCCACGGCGTCTTGAGAGAGAAGCCGAGATCGGCGGCGAGTCCCTCGAGAAGACGCTGGAAATAGTTGAACAGCCCCTTGCCTGACTGGGTCCAGGGCAGGATCACGCCGTCGGCGAGGCTGAGAGCCGGGTCGCCGAGCAGCAACTCGGAGTCGACCGACATCTTTGTGCCGAGGCCGGAGCACTCCGGGCATGCGCCGAACGGGGCGTTGAACGAGAAGGTGCGCGGCTCGATCTCGGTGAGCTGAACGGGGTGACCGTTCGGGCAGGAGAGCTTCTCGGAGAAGTTGCGCCAGGCGTCCGGCCCGGTCGCGTCAACGTAGTTGATGCTCACCAGTCCGTCGGTGAGGCGAAGCGCCGTCTCGAGGGAGTCGGTGAGTCGGGTCAGGATGTCGTCGGCCGCGACGAGCCGGTCGATGACGACCGATATGTCGTGCTTGACCTGCTTCTTGAGGGTCGGCGGGTCGCTCAGCTGAATCTGCTCGCCGTCGACGATCGCCCTCGAGTACCCGCTGGCGGCGAGCTCCTTGAACAGGTCGACGAACTCGCCCTTCTTCTGCGAGATCACCGGGCTGACGATCTGGTAACGGACTCCCGTCTCGAGCGTCATGAGCTGGTCGGCGATCTGCTGCACGGTCTGGCGTTCGATCTTCGCCCCGCAGATGGGGCAGTGGGGAATTCCGATTCGCGCCCACAGCAAGCGCATGTAGTCGTAGATCTCGGTGATCGTGCCGACGGTCGACCTCGGGTTGCGGTTGGTCGACTTCTGATCGATCGAGACGGCGGGGCTCAGCCCGTCGATGAAGTCGACGTCCGGCCGGTCGACCTGGCCGAGGAACTGCCGTGCGTACGCCGAGAGCGACTCGACGTAACGTCGCTGGCCCTCGGCGAAGATGGTATCGAACGCGAGGGATGACTTGCCGGAGCCGGAGAGCCCGGTGAAGACGACGAGCGAATCCCGAGGGATCTCGAGGTCGACTCCCTTGAGGTTGTGCACCCGGGCCCCGTGTACTGACAGCTTGGAACCGGAGGTCACACGAGAAATAGACACTCTATAGATTCTAGGCAGGCCACCGACATTGGCCTGCAGTTGTCCGCCACCGGCGGAAGAAAAAGCACTGGTCAGCTGATGTGGCCCGCCGCCTGCATCTGGCGCAGTTCCTTCTTGAGGTCGGCCACTTCGTCCCGCAGACGACCGGCGAGTTCGAACTTGAGCTCCCCCGCGGCCTGCAGCATCTGGTCGTTGAGGTCGCGGATGATCGACTCGAGGTCGTTGGCACCGCTCGCGGCGAGACCAACGCGCTTGAGGTTCGGCGTTGGCGACCGCTTCCGGCCGTCGCGGCCGGCGAGCAGCTCCGCGGTGTCGGCCCCCTCGCGATTGAGGGAGTCGGTGATGTCCGCGATTTTCTTGCGCAGCGGCTGCGGGTCGACGCCGCGTTCGAAGTTGTAGGCGACCTGTTTCTCCCGTCGGCGGGTGGTCTCCTCGATCGCGAGCTTCATGGAATCCGTCATGACGTCCGCGTACATGTGCACGGCCCCGGAGACGTTGCGGGCGGCGCGACCGATCGTCTGGATCAGCGAGGTCGACGACCGCAGGAAGCCCTCCTTGTCGGCGTCGAGAATGGCAACGAGCGACACCTCGGGAAGGTCGAGCCCCTCCCGAAGCAGGTTGATTCCGACGAGCACGTCGTAGACCCCCTGACGAAGCTCGGTGAGCAGTTCGACCCGCCGAAGGGTGTCGACGTCGGAATGCAGGTAACGCACCCGCACCCCGGCCTCGCCGAGGAACTCGGTCAGCTCCTCCGCCATCTTCTTGGTCAATGTCGTGACCAAAATCCGCTCGTTGATCGCGACCCGCTTGCGGATCTCTTCGAGCAGGTCGTCGATCTGCCCCTTGGTCGGCTTAACCACGATTTCTGGGTCGATGAGTCCGGTCGGCCGGATGATCTGCTCGACCACGCTGTCGGTGATGCTCATCTCGTACTTGCCCGGAGTCGCCGAGAGGTAGACCTTCTGACCGACCCGGTCGAGAAACTCGTTCCACTTGAGAGGTCGATTGTCGAGCGCGCTCGGCAGACGGAACCCGTGCTCGACGAGGGTGCGCTTGCGCGAGGCATCCCCCTCGTACATCGCGCCGATCTGCGGCACTGTCACATGAGATTCGTCAATCACGACGAGGAAGTCATCGGGGAAGTAGTCGATGAGGCAATGCGGCGCCTCGCCGGGAAGCCGCTGGTCGATGTGGCGGGAATAGTTCTCGATTCCGCTGCAGAATCCGATCTGCTCCATCATCTCGATGTCGAAAGTCGTGCGCATCCGCAGTCGCTGGGCCTCGAGCAGTTTGCCCTCGCGTTCGAGCTGGCCGAGGCGTTCCTCGAGTTCTTGCTTGATCGTGACGATCGCGG
>JAUZFY010000029.1 GCA_030840185.1 Microbacteriaceae bacterium
TCTTGCCGGTCATCTTCGGCCACCAGAAGTAGAACCCGCTGAACATGGCGAACACGACCGTTCCGAACACCACGTAGTGGAAGTGCGCAACGACAAAGTAGGTATCGTGCACGTGGAAGTCCAGGCCGGGAGAGGCGAGGATGACGCCGGTGAGGCCACCGAACGTGAAGGTGATCAGGAAGCCGACCGCCCACAGCATCGGAGTCTCGAACGTGACCGATCCGCGGAACATCGTGCCGACCCAGTTGAAGATTTTCACCCCGGTCGGCACCGCGATGAGCACCGTGAGCAGCGAAAAGAATGGAAGGAGCACGCTTCCGGTGGTGAACATGTGGTGCGCCCATACCGTGACGGAGTACGCGGCAATGGCGATGCTCGCGAAGATCAGGCTCTTGTAGCCGAAGATCGGCTTGCGGCTGAACACCGGCAGCACCTCGGTGATGATGCCGAAGAACGGCAGGGCGATGATGTAGACCTCCGGATGCCCGAAGAACCAGAACAGGTGCTGCCAGAGAATGGGGCCGCCGGCGGCCGGGTCGAAGATCTTCATGCCAAACTCGCGCTCGCCGGCTAGGGCAAACAGTGCGGCCGCAAAAACCGGGAAGGCGAGGATCACGAGCAGCGACGTGACGAGGATGTTCCAGCTGAAGATCGGCACCCGGAACATCGTCATGCCGGGCGCCCGCATCGTGATGACGGTGGTGATGAAGTTCACCGCACCGAGAATCGTGCCGAATCCGGCGAGGGCCAGCCCAACGGCCCACATCGATCCGCCTATTCCGGGCGAGAACGTCTTCGTGGACAGTGGAACGTAGGCGGTCCAGCCGAAGTCCGCCATGCCGTAGGGCGAGAGCAGCGGCCCGACCACCATGAGCGCGCCAAAGAAGTACAACCAGAACGAGAGGGCGTTGAGGCGCGGGAACGCGACATCCGGCGCCCCGATCTGCAGCGGCATGATCACGTTGGCGAACCCGGCGAACAGCGGGGTCGCGAATAGCAACATCATGATGGTGCCGTGCATGGTGAACAGCTGGTTGTACTGCTCCTTGGTCGCCAGCACCTGAAGCCCGGGTTGGAAGAGCTGGGTGCGGATGATCAGCGCGAGCACCCCGCCCAAGAGGAAGTAGAAGAACGACGCGGCGAGGTACATGTACCCGATGGTTTTGTGGTCGGTCGAGGTGATGATCGACGCCAGCCGGGAGCGACGTCGGGTCGGTTGTGCTGACTGGCCCGGCTGAGTCGGGGTCGTCGTGCCTGGTTTCGGCAGTGTCGTTGTCACGGCCGTCTCCCTTCAACGTCTGCCTGCCAATTAAGTCCGCTCCACAAGCCGCATATAGGGATTGACATATCGCTGCTTTCGTGACCGAGAAGTGGGAAATTCGATGGTCGGAACTTGCAGCGGATGGAGCGCCTGTGGAAAACCTCGACGCCGCCCGCGGGGTCACGCCCAGACTGTGCCCATGTCGCATCCGGTCGCCATCATCGCCGAACGGGTGCGTGCTCGAGTGCTTGGCGACGGCGTCGACCTCGGTTCGGATCGTGCACTCGTCGACAACTACGTTCGCGACGAGGTGCGGCGCTACAGCGAGCGAGCGCTCGGCGGTTCGATGCCGATGCTCGTAGACGAGCAGCAGACGGCGCGGGAGATCATCGCGAGCATCACGGGATTCGGTGCACTTCAGCCGTATTTCGACGACGAGGAGGTCGAGGAGATCTGGATCAACGGACCCTCGCGGGTCTTCGTCGCGCGAAATGGAGTGCCTGAACTGACACCGGTTGTGCTCGGGGCAGCCGAGGTGCGCGACCTCGTCGAACGGATGCTGCAATCATCCGGTCGGCGGGTAGACCTTAGTTCGCCATTCGTCGATGCCTCGCTGCCCGACGGATCGCGGCTTCATGTGGTCATTCCCGACGTCACGCGGAGGCACTGGTCGGTGAACATCCGCAAATTCACCAAGCGAATCCGGGACCTCGAGCAGCTCGTCGCACTTGGCTCGGTCAGCGAACGAGCGGCCGCCTTTTTGGAGGCGTGCGTGCGGTCCGGACAGAATATTCTCGTTTCGGGGGCGACGCAGAGCGGGAAAACGACGCTCCTCAACGTCTTGCTCTCGAGCGCGCGTCGAACGGATCGCATCATCACGGTCGAGGAGACATTCGAGCTCGACCTAGGGGCCCGCGACACGGTCGGAATGCAATGCCGCCAGCCGAGCCTCGAGGGCACCGGCGAAATCACTCTTCGCCGCCTGATCAAAGAAGCCCTTCGGATGCGCCCCGACCGTCTTGTGGTAGGCGAAGTGCGAGAGGCAGAGTCCCTCGACCTGCTTATCGCCCTCAACAGCGGGGTGCCGGGCATGTGTTCGATCCACGCCAATGGCGCGCGGGACGCGCTCGTGAAGCTGTGCACGCTGCCCTTGCTCGCCGGACGGAACATCGATTCGTCGTTCGTCGTTCCGACGGTGGCCTCCTCCATCGACGTTGTCGTGCATTGCGAGCTTGCGAGAACGGGCAAGCGGCACATCACCCAGATCCTGGCACCGACCGGCAACCTGACCACGAGCGGGGCGGTGGAGGCCAGCATGATTTTCGCGATGGAGGCAGGGACACTGCGAGCGACCGGCAGTTACCCGGCCCGCTCAGCCAAATTCCGGGCCAACGGGGTAGATCTCTCGTTGCTCCTTGCCGAGGTGGCCGCATGAGCGTCGCGATGGGGATCGTGGTCGGACTCCTGCTCGGGCTGGGGCTTGTGCTCCTGGCCTCGCCGTTCCTCTGGCCGATGATGGCGCGACGAAGTCGCGTGAGGAATCCGGCTTTCTCACTATTGAGGGAGCGTCTCGCCCAAGCGGGCATGGCGAGCGTGTCGCCGACCGCGGTCATCGTCGTCGCCGTGCTCTCTGGGACGACGCTGTTCGCGGTGACCCTCGCGCTCGTCCCGGTTGCTGTCATCGCCATCATCTCCGGCGCAGTGGCGTTATTCGGCCCGTTCGCCCTGATCAGCTGGCGGGCTCGGAGCCGCCGCGCTGCCGCTCGGGTGCTCTGGCCAGACGTCGTCGACCACCTCGTCTCGGCGGTGCGATCCGGGCTTGCCCTTCCCGACAGCGTCGAGGCGCTTGCCAACACCGGGCCGGTCCCGACGCGAGCGGCGTTCGCCGGATTCCAGAGCGAGTATCGCGCGACAGGGAACTTCTCGATCGCGCTGGACGGGTTGAAGTCGAGTCTCGCCGACCCGGTTGCCGACCGGATCCTGGAGACGCTGCGGATGTCTCGTGAGGTTGGGGGAAGCGAGCTAACGACCGTGCTCCGTCACCTTTCGGCATACCTGCGACAGGAGGCTGCCATCCGCTCGGAGGTCGAAGCGCGACAGTCCTGGGTGATGAACGCCGCGAAACTCGGCGTGGCGGCGCCGTGGATCATCCTGCTGCTGCTCGCAACCAGACCCGAGGCCGCGGCGGCCTACAGCACTGGCGCGGGAGTCGCGTTGATCGTCGGGGGACTGCTCGTCACCTCAATCGCCTACCGAATCATGCTCGCGATCGGCCACATCCCGGAGGAACGACGATGGTTCGCGTAGCCGACCTCGCGGGGTGGGGTCTGCTGTGCGGCCTCGGCCTCGGCCTCGGTCTGTGGTCGCTCGCCAGTCTGGTGCCCCGGCTCAGTCGGCCGCGATTGGCCAACCGGGTGGCGCCGTACCTCATCGACTTTTCGCCCGGTGCTCGTGAGCTGCTTCGGCGCCGGACCGTCGACCCGCTTCCCGTGATCGGGGCGCTTGTTGCGCCGCTCGTCGGTCGCCTGGTGACGCTGCTCGGCAGGGTGCTCGGCGGAGCACCAACCATCGAGCTGCGACTCCGCCAATCGGCCAGCGCGCTCACGCTTGAGCAGTTTCGCTCACGGCAACTCGTTTGGGGCGTCTTTGGGCTCGCCGCCGGAGTTCTCGCCTCGCTCATGGTGGGGCGGACCCAGACAACGTCGATCCCGCTTCAGCTGGGAATCGTGGTGGTCTTCGGCGTGGCTGCGGTTGTGGCGAGGGACCGCTTGCTGCGGCGAGCCGCGGATGCACGACTCGCGCGAATAACGGGCGAATTGCCCACGGTGCTTGAATTTCTCACGCTCAGCCTCTCGGCGGGGGAGGGCATTCTCGACGCCCTGCGACGGGTTGGCAGGGTGAGCCAGGGCGAGCTTGCATCCGAACTGTCCGGCGTCGTGGGCGAAGTGAGCGCCGGACGTCCGCTCGCGGAGGCGCTCGACGCTCTCGCCGCCGGGGTTCGGTTGCCGGCCCTCACTCGTGGTGTCGAGCAGATCACCGGTGCGCTCGAACGGGGAAGCCCGCTTGCCGAGGTGCTGCGAGCCCAGGCTCAGGACGCGCGGGATGAGGCAAAGCGGGGCCTTCTCGAACTGGCGGGCAAGAAGGAGGTTGCCATGCTCGTCCCGCTCGTGTTCCTCATTCTTCCCGTGACCGTAGTGTTCGCCATTTTTCCCGGAATCGCCGTTCTGCAGATGGGATTGTGATCCGGCATGAGAAAGGGACAACAGAAATGATTAGTCCGAGCGGCCTCCTGCGACGTCTTGGGAAGTTCACACATGAGCACGAACAGGACGATGAGCGGGGCGA
>JAUZFY010000038.1 GCA_030840185.1 Microbacteriaceae bacterium
TCGGCTTCGTTCTGAGCATCCTCGGCTACATCCTCGGCATCGTCGCCGTCAGCCAACAGGTGCAACAGGGCTAAAGCCGCGCGCTCCCGGTCGTGGGGCAACTGCGCCTCGGGTCGAACTAGTCCTCGGGTCGGGGGCACGTCGCGAGCCCCCGATCGCGACCTCGCTTAGCGCGCGGTGGCCTCTAGTGCGTCGATTGAACCTCGCGAAGCCGCGCCAGCACCTGATCTCGAAGATCGCTCGGTGCCGTCTCTCGGCAGGCACGCTGCACGGCCTGAGTGAGCACGGTGCCCACGTGAGCCTCCCGCGTGCAGTCTTCGCAATGCGCCATGTGCTCGGCGATGTCCGCCGCGTCGGCTTTCGCCAGTTCGTTGTGCAGGTATTCCTCGAGTTCTGCTTTCGCTTTCTCGCAGCCGCAGTCGGTCATTTCTTCTTGCTCCCGGTAGTCGCAGGTTGGTTGGCACGCGTGCCCGAGGTGTTGATTCCTCGTTCCAGCGCGTACTCGGAAAGTAGGTCACGCAACATCCGCCTGCCCCTATGCAGTCGGCTCATTACGGTTCCTACGGGGGACTTCATGATGTCGGCAATCTCCTGGTAGGAGAAGCCCTCAACGTCCGCGAAATAGACGGCCATTCGGAAATCCTCGGGGATCGCCTGCAGGGCGTCTTTCACGGCGCTGTCGGGAAGGTGGTCTATCGCCTCGGCCTCGGCCGAGCGAGTCGAACGTCCCTGCGTAACGGATTCCGCACCGCCGAGCTGCCAATCTTCGAGCTCGTCGATCGTGCCCTGGTACGGATCCCGCTGCTTCTTGCGGTAGTTGTTGATGAACGTGTTTGTAAGGATTCGGTACAGCCAGGCCTTGAGGTTCGTTCCCTGCTGAAACTGACCGAACGCGGCGAATGCCTTCACGAAGGTCTCCTGCACTAGGTCGGCGGCGTCGGCCGGATTGCGCGTCATGCGCAGACCCGCCGCGTACAGCTGGTCCATAAACGGAATCGCCTGCTCCTCGAAGAGCGAGCGCACGTCGACCGCGCGGGCTTCAGGTTCCGCTTCGGCGGTCTCGATGTCGGCAGGCGCAGTCGTGTCATCCTTGGAATTGCTCATCAGCGCAAAGCTTACTTTGCCAGCCTCATGGATCACCGGCGTGTTTACTGAGGGACGATCGAGAACAACACTCATCGTTACCTCCCCTTCCATCTGACCGGTTGTGTGCCGCAGCCCGATACCCTTAGTAACCGATGCAGGTATTTAAGTATTCCGGACCGGAGTTCAACCCGTTCGGTGACGATGACGAGTTTGCCCCGGGCGGCGAACCCGCGGCGTGGCGCGCGCCAAGGGCGCACGGTCCGATTAACGCGAGGTTGTCCCTCCCGGGCTCGAAGTCGCTCACCAATCGAGAGCTTGTTCTATCGGCCATCGCCGATGGCCCATCCGTGCTCCGCGCCCCGCTGCACTCCCGGGACACCGCGCTGATGATCCAGGCGCTCAAGGCGCTCGGCACCACCATCGAGGAGCTGCCAGGCGACAACGCCTTCGGACCCGATCTTCGCATCACCCCCGGCGAGCTCTCCGGAGGCACGTCGATCGATTGCGGACTGGCCGGAACGGTCATGCGATTCCTCCCCCCGATCGCCGCCCTGGCGCTCGGGCCCGTCGCATTCGACGGTGATGCCTCGGCGCGGAATCGACCGATGCGCACCACGATCGACTCGCTCCGTGCCCTCGGCGTGGACGTGAATGACGACGGGAGGGGACGGCTGCCGTTCAGTCTGTACGGCACCGGCGCCGTTCTCGGCGGCGAGATCGAAATTGACGCCTCCTCCTCGAGCCAGTTCGTGTCGGGGCTGCTGCTCGCCGGCGCACGATTTACCAACGGCCTCGCGCTCCGGCACCGGGGCGACCGGCTTCCGAGCCTCGCCCATATCGAGATGACCATTGCCACGCTCGCGAGGCGCGGCGTGGTCGTCGAATCGCCTGAACCAGGGCTGTGGGTCGTGCCGCCGACCCCGATCGCGGGCATCGAGATTGCGATTGAGCCCGACCTGTCCAACGCGGGCCCGTTTCTCGGCGCGGCGCTCGTTGCCGGAGGGTCGGTAACGATCTCCGGCTGGCCACACGCGACGACGCAGGTCGGGGCCGAGATGGCGAACATCCTCGCCGCCATGGGGGCGGACGTCTCCCTCACCTCGACGGCCGACGAAGTCGGCGAGCTCACGGTGACCGGAACCGGCATCATCCGCGGCATCCAGCTCGACAACGCGAGTGAACTCGCGCCAACCGTCGCCGCCCTCGCCGCACTCGCCGACGGGGAGACGGTCCTCACCGGCATCGCCCATCTGCGCGGCCACGAGACCGACCGCCTCGCCGCTCTCGCCACCGAGATCAACGGACTGGGCGGCGACGTGACAGAGACCGAGGACGGGCTCGTCATTCGCCCGCGTCCGCTGCACGGCGGCCTCTGGCACAGCTACGAGGACCACCGGATGGCGACGGCCGGGGCAATCATCGGGCTCGGCGTCGATGGGGTGGAGATCGACGACATCGGGACAACAGCCAAGACGCTTCCCCAGTTTCCCGAACTATGGCTCGGGCCGATGCTCGGACTCCGTAAGCCGACCGCGAATCCGCTCGAGCTGCTGTAGCGGACGGCGTTGATGATCAGATGAGCTGGCTCACCGAGACCGACGACGAGGACGAGGACAAGTACGCCGACTACGAGGCGCGCAACCGTCCGAACCCCAAGGGAAACCGGGCGAGGACCAAGATTCGTCCTGAACACAGCGACGCCGTCACCGGTCGCGTCTTCACGGTCGATCGGGGCCGGTATTCGGTGCTTGTCGCCGAGGGCACCGCGGAGGAACACGAGGCGATCGCTTCGAGGGCGAGTGAATTGCGAAAGCAGGCCATCGTCACCGGCGACTACGTCGACCTCGTCGGCGACACCTCCGGCGAAGAAGGCAGTCTCTCCCGAATCGTGCGGATCCAGCCGCGCAGCACCATCCTGCGACGGAGCGCGGATGACTCCGACGAGGTCGAACGGATCATCGTCGCCAACGCGGATCAGATGCTCATCGTCGTCGCCGCAGCCAATCCGGAACCGAGGCCCCGCCTCGTCGACCGGTATCTGGTCGCGGCATTCGACGCGGGGCTGAAGCCCATTCTCTGCATCACCAAGACGGATCTCGCCGACCCGACCGACTTTCTCGCCAACTTCGCCGCTCTCGACGTGACGATCGTGACGAGCGGCGAGGACGCAATGCCGACCGAGGAAATCCGCGAGTTGCTGCAGGGCCACACCACCGTCGCGGTTGGCCACTCCGGCGTCGGAAAGTCGACCCTCGTCAACGCGCTCGTGCCCGACGCGAACCGGGCCATCGGCCGAGTCAACACCGTCACCGGCCGCGGCCGCCACACGTCGTCATCCACGATCTCCTACCGAGTGGGCAACGGGTGGATCATCGACACGCCAGGCGTGCGCTCGTTCGGCCTCGGACACATCAACACCGACAACATTCTGAAAGCCTTCACGGATCTGGCCGAGATTGAC
>JAUZFY010000051.1 GCA_030840185.1 Microbacteriaceae bacterium
GCTGGGCCTGCGCGTGTCGATCATCGAGAGGGTGACGAGTACCGGTGGCGTGGTGGACATCGACTCCGAAGTCGGGCGCGGCACCGTGATCTGGATCACCTGGCCGAGTCCCGACCCATCGTCGTTCCAACCTGTCGACGTGAATCGCGGAGCCACTCCGTGATCATTTACGTTCCGCGTTACCTCATCATCGGCCTCGCGGCGATCTTCTCGGCCTATCACCTGACTCTCGCGATGGTGTCGATCGACGTGCCGCGACAAAAGGGCCCCTATATTGCCGCGATGGTGTTGTACGCCATCGCGACGGTGCTCAGCCTGTGGCTGTCCCGCAGCCCACGCATGCCGATCTGGCTGGCAGCATTCAATGCCGTCGTGGCCCTCGCGGTTCCGCTGCTTGTCACGAGCCAGCTGAACAAGGTGGTGGGTGAGAACTACGCCGCCTGGCACACGGCGGCCATCGGCACGCTCATGGTGATCACCTCCACCCGGCGCCGGCACGCGTTCGCCTGGATCGGTACGGGTGCGCTCATCATTGAGACGATCGCTTGGGCCGGCCCCGGCGGCCTCGTCGCCTACGGGGTCATCGGGAGCACCGCCTGGGTCGCTGTTTCGCATGCACTATCGCTCTCCCTTGCCAAGGCGGCGCGCGACGCCCGCCAGTACGCGCTCGCGGAACGCGAGGCCGTGGAATGGCGCGCCGCGCAGGAAGCTCATGTTTCCGAGCGGCAATTCCGGTTGGGGCAGACAAGCCGCATGGCCTTGCCGATGCTGCGCCAGATAGTGGCCGCCAACGGGGAACTCTCCGATAGTCAACGGCTGGAGTGTCTGTACCTTGAGGGAGCCATCCGCGACGAGATCCGGGGTCGGAAGCTGTTGAACGACCGGGTTCGCGAGCAGATCATGGCGGCGCGGCGAAAGGGCACAACGGTGACGCTCCTCGACGAGGGCGGCATCGACGACCTCGACGAGGCGGATCTGGACCGGGTGCTGAACCGCCTCGCGGACGCGATCCGCGATACCGACACCGGCAAGCTGATCGCCCGCACCGTTCCCGAGGGCTCGAATGTGGCGGTCACCGTGGTCGGCCTCAGCTCGCTCGACGACGGACACGCAAGCGCACTCGGCAACCACGACATGGACGGGGATGAAGACAAGGTCGACCTCTGGCTCGAGATCCCGCGAACGGACGCGACGCACTCCGTCTGATGGTCGACTACTGGATCGGGTGTGCCGCTTTTTCGTTAATGAAAGAACGGGACCGGCCGATGGCCGATCCCGTTCTTAAGTCCCGGGTCAGAACGATAACCCGAATATCGTCCTGACCCGCCCCCGAATCTTCGGTCCGCTTACCCTAGAGGACCGAGGATTGGCATTGTCCCTCAATGAGTGACGTCCAACAGGATCATTAGTGCCGCGTTCGCCGCGCATGTAAAAGTCGTCACTTTGGGGGACCGGGGCACGCTCCTGTGCTTTCGGCCCCCGATCGGGGTGATTAGCCGGAGAACCCGCGCCAGGCGCCATACCCGGGGGTCAGCGGGGAGCGAATCGGCCGCTGACTGCGCTGCCACGCGCTGACCCGAGCAACCGAGCTCCGCGAGAGCTCCTGGAGCTCTGCGAGAGTCGTGGTGAGCAGCGCCGTGACAGCCGCGAGCTCGGCCGGGCTCGGATTGCCGGCGTCGATCGAGATCTCCACCAGTTCCACCTCGAGGGCCGTCGATGTTCCGTCGGGCTCGCGGGTCATAGCGGGATGTTTCCGTGCTTCTTGGGCGGCATGGTCGCCCGCTTCGTCCGAAGGGCGCGGAGCGCCTTGACGACGACTACCCGGGTGGCGGCCGGCTCGATCACGCCGTCCAATTCGCCCCGCTCGGCCGCAAGAAATGGGGAGGCGACGTTGTAGGTGTATTCGTTCGCGAGCTTCGTCCGCACGGCGGCGACATCCTCGCCGGCCACCTCAGCGGCCTTAATCTCGTTGCGGTAGAGGATGTTGACGGCGCCCTGGCCGCCCATGACGGCAATCTCGGCCGTGGGCCACGCGTAGTTCAGGTCCGCGCCGAGCTGCTTGGATCCCATGACGATGTACGCGCCGCCGTAAGCCTTGCGGGTGATGACGGTGACAAGGGGAACGGTCGCCTCGGCGTAGGCGTAGAGCAGCTTCGCGCCGCGACGGATGACTCCGGTCCATTCCTGATCGGTACCGGGCAGATACCCCGGAACGTCGACGAGGGTGAGGATCGGGATCGAAAACGCGTCGCAGAATCGCACGAACCTGCTGGCCTTCTCGCCGGCTTCGATGTTCAGCGTCCCCGCCATGGCGTTTGGCTGGTTGGCCACGATTCCGACCGCGCGGCCCTCCACCCGGCCGAATCCGACAATGATGTTGGGGGCGAACAGCGGCTGGGTCTCCAGAAATTCGCCGTTGTCGACGATGTGTTCGATGATCGTCGTCATGTCGTACGGCTGATTGGGGCTATCCGGGATCAGCGTGTTGAGGCGTCGATCCTGGTCGGTGGTCTCAAGCTCAATGGCGCTTTCATAGACCGGATGCTCGGCGAGGTTGTTGTCCGGAAGGAAGCTGAGCAGCGTACGCGCGTAATCGAGAGCGTCATCCTCATCGGAGGCGAGCCAGTGCGCGACGCCGGAGATCTTGTTGTGGGTCAGTGCGCCGCCGAGCTCCTCCATGCCGACGTCCTCGCCGGTGACGGTCTTGATCACATCGGGACCCGTGACAAACATCTGACTCGTCTTGTCAACCATGATGACAAAGTCGGTGAGCGCGGGGGAGTACACCGCTCCGCCGGCGGCTGGGCCCATGATGATCGAGATCTG
>JAUZFY010000053.1 GCA_030840185.1 Microbacteriaceae bacterium
CGCCGGTCTCGTTCTCCTGCCGTACTTCGAGGGAGAGCGAACCCCTAACCTGCCCGACGCTACCGCCTCGCTTCTTGGCCTCACCCTCGCCTCCGCGACCAGGCCCAACCTGGCACGCGCCGCGGTCGAGGGGCTTTTCTGCGGGCTAGCGGACGGGCTCGACGCGGTGCGCGCTAACGGCGTGCTCGTCTCTAGGCTCCTGCTCATCGGTGGCGCCGCCCAGAATCCGGCGGTCATTGCCATTGCCGCTCAGGTGTTCGAGGCGCCGGTGGTCGTGCCGGAGCCGGCGGAGTACGTCGCGTCGGGAGCGGCGGCGCAAGCGGCCTGGGCACTCACCGGCGAGCGTCAGGACTGGCCGGTTGCGCTCGTCTCGGCGCCACCCGTCGACTACCGCCCGGTGATTCGTCGGCAGTACTCCGCGGTCTCGGGCTCCTAGCCGACCGGCCGGGCCGACCCGCGCACCACGAGGTTCGGGCTCGTCTTGACCGGGTCAGTGACCACCCGGCCGTCGAGCACGGAGGAGAGAGTCCCCATCATGCGTCGTCCAAGCTCGGTGAAGTCCTGCCTTACGGTGGTCAGCGGTGGCGCGAAATGAGCAGCCTCCGGAATGTCGTCAAACCCGACGATGCTCACGTCGCCCGGCACCGAGAGACCGTGGTCGCTGAGCGCGTGCAGAAGACCCAGTGTCATCTGATCGTTGCCGACGAAGATTGCCGAGAGCTCGCCAAGCTTGATCAGTTCCTCCCCGCATCGTCGTCCGCTGTCCGCCGTCCAGTCGCCGTAAACCGGCGGCCGGATGCGCAGTCCGCGGCGGCCGAGCTCGTCCCGCCAGGCACGTTCACGTTCCCGCGCGTCGAGCGAACCCTCGGGCCCGGCCAGGTGAACGATGTCCAGGTGGCCGAGGTCGGCGAGGTACGACGTGGCGAGGCACGCGCCACGGTACTGATCGATGGACACGCTAGGAAATCCCCCGTGGCCGCTCGAATCGGCGGTGACGAGGGGAATATCGAGTTCGAGTCCGCCGATCGCCTCGATCGACGAGTAGTCGGACGCGATAAGCACGATGGCCTCGACCCGCTGGCGGAGCAGCACGTCAATGGCATCAAGGATCGCCTGCCTGCTCGACTCGGACATGCTCGCGGTCACCACCTGGTACCCGTCCTGCCGTGCGGCCTGGTTGAAGGCGAGGGCGGTGCTCGCCGGTCCGTACAGCGGATTTCCCGTGCTGACCAGTCCAATGGTCCTCGACTTTCGCGTGGCCAGCGCCCGTGCCACCGAGCTCGGCCGGTACCGGAGCTTGTGAATCGCGTCTTCCACCCTCGCCCGGGTCTCAGGGCGAACCGTGTTCTCGTTGTTGAGCACCCTCGACACCGTCTGGTGGGAGACCCCGGCCAGACGGGCGACCTCCTTTATGTTCGCCACGATGGTCAGCTTAATGTTCGCCGGGGTCGTCCAGCTCCGGGCCCTCGGTGGTGCAAGGTCACCGACCGCCGCTCCGACGCTTGTTGTAGACGTCGAAGGCGACAGCGGCTAGCAACACAAGACCCTTGATGAGCGACTGGTACTCGGTTCCGACGCCGAGAATCGACATTCCGTTGTTGAGGATGCCGATGATGAGACCACCGACGATTGCTCCCGTGACGGTTCCGATGCCGCCGGTGACGGCGGCGCCACCGATGAATACGGCGGCGATCGCGTCGAGCTCAAATCCAGTTCCGGCGCTCGGACTCGCCAGGTTCAGCTGCGCGGTGAAGACGAGACCGGCGATGGCGGAGATGACTCCCATGTTCACGAAGAGCAGGAATGTCACGCGCTTGGTCTTGACTCCGGAAAGGGCCGCAGCGTTCAGGTTGCCACCGATCGCATAGACGTGGCGACCGAAGACGGAACTGCGCATGACCGCCGTGTAGACGACGGTGAGGACACCGAGCACGATCAGAACGATCGGAGTTCCGTTGTAGCTCGCGAGCAAGACGGCGATGAGCAGGATCAGTCCGGCGGTGAACGCGAGCTTGAGAACGAACCACCACACCGGCTCATCCTCGAGTTCGTACTTGCGGCGCGTGAGCCGCCCCCGGATCGAGGTGAGAACGAGCGCGATGATCGCAACGGCGCCGACGATCAGGGTGAGCGGCTCGTATCCACTCGTGCCGAAACTGGGCAGGAAGCCCGAGCCGAGGGTGCGGAAGGAGTCGGGGAAGGGGGAAATCTGCTGATTCTGCAGCGCGATCTGAGCGGCTCCGCGGAAGGCAAGCATGCCGGCGAGGGTCACGATGAACGCGGGAATGCCGAAGTAGGCGATCCAGAATCCCTGCCAGGCTCCGACGAGCGCCCCGACAACGAGACAGAGCACGATGGCGACGGGCCATGGAATGTGCCACTGGGTGATCATCACGCCGGACATCGCTCCGACGAACGCCACTACCGACCCGACCGACAGGTCGATGTGACCGGCGATGATGACCATCACCATTCCGATCGCGAGGATGAGGATGTAGCTGTTCTGCACGACCAGGTTCGAGACGTTGATCGGTGCAAGGGTGATGCCCGCCGTGGCGATCTGAAAGAACACCACGATGATGATGAGGGCGATGAAGAGCCCGATCTGGCGCAACTGCCCAGTCAGGTAGCGGAGTGCGGAGCGGAACCCGTTCATTTGGTTGTCTTTTCCTGTTCCCTGGTCATGAATTGCATGAGATATTCGGCCGTCGCGTCTTTGCGGGACACCTCAGAGGTGATTCGGCCCTCGGCGAGGGTGAAGATGCGGTCGCAGATGCCGAGGAGCTCCGGCAACTCGGAGGAGATCACGATGACGCCCTTCCCCTCGTCCGCCAGCCGGTTGATGATCGTGTAGATCTCGTACTTGGCACCGACGTCGATGCCGCGAGTCGGCTCATCCAGGATCAGCACCTCGGGGTCGGAGTACATCCACTTGGAAAGCACGACCTTCTG
>JAUZFY010000069.1 GCA_030840185.1 Microbacteriaceae bacterium
GATCTTCGCGCCGCCCGTCTTGGCCTGGTTGAGAGCCGAGCAGACGGCATTGGGGTCGTTCGCCGCGATCGCGATGACGTTCGTGTGCTTCTGGGTCAGGGTGTTGATGTAGCTCACCTGGGAGGAGGCGCTCGCGGTGTTCGGGCCGACGACCGAGTAGGAGACCCCGTTCAGCGCGGCTGCCGCCTTCTTTCCCCCGCTGAGTTCGACGTCCGTGTACGGGTTGTTGAGCTGCTTGGGCACGAACGCAATGCTGAACGACTTCGCGTTCCCTGGCGATGTGGCCGTGCCGCCCGCGCATCCGGACAGCGCGACTGCCGCCGCTGTCGCGACCGCCGCAATGGCCAGGATGCGACGCGTGGTCGAGGCCCTACCCTCCGGCTGACGAAATAACTTCATTGTTCTTCCTTTCATTGGGAATCGGCGCCGGGTGCTCAGCGCCGACCTTTCACGTCGCCGTAGCTTCGCGAGGGAGGCTTTTGGATCGCTTCCGGTCGGCCGACAGTCTCAGCCGGCCCGAAATGCTCGGGGCGATGACGGAAAGCACGAGTAGCGTGCCCGTGACGATGGTCAGGACGGTGTCGGGAAGCCCGGCCAGCTGCAGGGAGTAGTTGACGGTGCGGATGAGCAACACCCCGGCGACCACCCCGACGATTCCGCCGAGCCCTCCGAAGATCGACACGCCGCCGAGCAGGACCGCGGCGACCACGCTCAGTTCCAACCCCTTGACGCTGTCGCTCTGCGCGCTCGAGTAGCGCAGGACCCAGAAGACGCCCGCGATGCTCGAGATGACACCGCTGGCCACGTAGAGCCAGAACTTCGAACGGTTGACGTGGATGCCGACGAACGTCGCCGCCTCCTTGCTGAAGCCGAGGGCGAAGAGGGACCGGCCGAACGGGGTGAAGTGCAAGACGACCCCGAAGATCAGGATGACAATGAGCACGAAGATCATGACGGTCGGAATGCCGGTCCCGCCGATCGTCGAGGTGGCGAAGGTCGTGAGGGCGACGGGGAAGTCGGCGACCGCAGAGTCCCCGATGACGACGAGTGCGAGGCCGCGGAACAGTGCGAGCGTTCCAATCGTCACGGCGAGCGACGGGAGGCCGATCGTGCTGATCAGAATGCCGTTGAACGCCCCGCAGACGAGCCCCACGAGCAGGCACGCAACGAAGACCCACCCGAGGCTCCAGTGCGCATCGTGGAACAGCACGCCCATTACGGCAGCGGAAAGCCCCGCGGTGCTGGCGACCGAGAGGTCGATCTCCCCGGTGATGATGATGAGCGCCATCGGCATCGCCATGAGCAGGATCGGCACGGCGTCGATGAGCAGGAAGCTCACGGTCGTCACCCCGGCGAAGAACGGGACGAAGATGCTCGCGAGGATCACAACGAGGATGAGCGCGTAGACCGTGTTCGCGTCGCGGCCGAGGAGCACCCGGCGAGCGTTGCTCTTGACCTTGACCGGCGCCGCCGTGGCCGTACTCCTCGTTGCGGTGGCGTTAGGCATTGCGGGCCTCGCTTACTCGTAGCTTTCGGGCGGTTCGCAGGGAGAGGATTCGGTCGATCAAGATGGCCGCGATGATGAGAACGCCGACGATCGCCTGCTGCCAGAACTTGCTCACGTTGAGCGCGGCGAGGGCGCCGGTCATCGTGGTCAAAAGCACGGCCCCGATCGCTGCCCCGGTCACCGTTCCGCTGCCTCCGAAGATCGCCACACCACCGACAACCACGGCCGCGACGATCTGCAGCTCGAAGCCGGATCCGGTATCGGCCCCCACCGAGTTGAACCGTGAGGCGTAAAAGACCCCGGCGAGTCCGGTGAGAGTTCCGCACGCGATGAAGGCCCCCACCGTGCGTGAATTGACCTTGATGCCGAACAGCCGCGCGGCATCCGTGTCCGAGCCGACCGCGTACAGGTCACGCCCCGCTCGCGTGGCGAACATGAAGATCGCGGCGATGATCACCACGATGAGCGCGGCGATCGCAATCGTCGGGATTCCGCCAACGGTCTGCACCGACAGGTTGCCGAACGCGGCCGGTTGGTTGCCGATGAAGTATTGCTTGCTGCCGGCCCAGGCGTTGTTGATTCCTCGGTAGATGTAGAGGGTTCCGAGGGTGATCACGAGCGCGGGTACCCCGGCGAGGGTGACGATGAAACCGTTGATCGCGCCGAGGACAGCACCGAACGCCATTCCGATGAGGAAGACGAGCGCAATCGGTATGGTCGGGAAGGCCGCGAACAGAGAGCCCGTGCCGAACGCCGTGAGTCCGAGGATCGAGCCGACCGACAGGTCCACGTTCTTGGTGATGATGACGAGGGCCTGGCCGACGGCCATCACGACGAAAATCGTCGAGTTGAGCAGCAGGTCCTTCACCCCCTGGCCGGACAGGAAACGCGGGTTGACCACCTCGGTGATGATGATGAGCAGCGCGAGGGCCGCGAACACGGAAAACTCGCGCGAGACGAAGATGCGACCGATGGCGCGGCTTGCCGTCGTGCCGTGAATTGCCGGGGCGGAGGCGTTCTGGCTCATGTGAGGATCTCCGGTGATGCGCTCGCGGCGTGCATGACGATTTCGGCGGTTGCCTCGCTCCGATCAAGCGCGGCCGAGATCCGTCCCTCGTGCATGACGAGCACGGTGTCCGCCATTCCGAGAACCTCCGGCAACTCCGAGGAGATCATCAGCACGGCGATTCCCCGTACCGCGAGCTCCGAAATCAGCCGGTGCACTTCGGCCTTGGTGCCGACGTCGATGCCCCTGGTGGGTTCGTCGACGATGAGTAGCTTGGGATTGGTCGCGAGCCACTTGGCGATGACGACCTTTTGCTGATTGCCGCCGGACAGCGTCGAGACGGCAAGGTCTTGCGATCCGGTCTTCACCTGGAGACGGGTGGTCCACTCCTCCGCGGTTTTGCGCTCCTCCCTGGCGTTGATCAGCCCGAAGCGGGCAAGCTGCCTGCGCAGGGTCAGGGTGGCGTTCCGGGCTACGGACAGGTCCATCACGAGGCCCTGCTTGCGGCGGTCCTCCGGTACAAAGCCCATTCCGGCGTCGATCGCCGCCTGCGGTGTGTGCCTGCGGAGTCGCTTCCCGTCGATCAGCACCGATCCGCTGTCGTAGCGGTCGATGCCGAAGATGGCCCGCGCGACCTCGGTTCGCCCCGCGCCGACGAGACCGGCGAGGGCAACGATCTCGCCGCTTCGTACCTCGAAGGAGATGTCACTGAACACGCCGGAGCGGCTGAGTCTCTCAACCGAGAGCACGACATCGCCGATCTGCGCCTCCTGTTTGGGGAACAGCGTCGCGATGTCGCGTCCGACCATCTCCCGGACCAGTCCATCCACGGTGATCTCCGCGGTCTGATGGGTCGCGATGAACGCGCCATCCCGCATCACGGTGATGCGGTCGCACAGCTCGAACACTTCGTCGAAGCGGTGGGAGATGAACAGGATGGCGGTGCCACGGTCGCGCAGGCTTCGCGCCACCGCGAACAGGCGATCGACCTCGACACCGCTCAGCGCGGCGGTTGGCTCGTCCATGACCAAAATGCGGGCGTCGAGGGAGATGGCCTTGGCGATCTCGATGATCTGCTGGTCCGCGATAGACAGCCCGTCGGCGATCCGGTCGGGGTCGATCGGCACGCCGAGCCTGGCGAACAGCTCGCGAGCCATGGTGCGCATGGCCGGTCGATCGATCAGGCCAAGGCGGCCGCGCGGTTGGCGCGCGATAAAAATGTTTTCCGCAACCGTGAGGTCGGGAAAGAGGGTCGGCTCCTGGTAGATCACCGAGATGCCGGCGGTCTTGCTGTCGGCGGGGGACCGGAAGACCACGTCGGCGCCTTCGACCAGGAAGCGACCCGAGTCGGGCTGGTGTACTCCGGCGAGCACCTTGACGAGTGTGGACTTTCCCGCGCCGTTCTCGCCGACGAGTGCGTGGATCTCCCCGGCGCGCAGGTCAACGCTCCCGTCGGTCAGCGCGGCTACCGCCCCGAAGGACTTGGTCGCCGAAATCAGCGAAAGAACCGAGGTGCTCTCGCTGCTGCCGCGAGGGTCTGCCCGCGGACCGTCGGAAGTGCTCTGGCTCATCGTCATTGACGGAGGTCCTCCACGTTGAGGCGCTGAATCGTTGAATCGTTTTAAGAACGGGTCGATTGAACTGTAGGACCAGGGCGGCGCCCAGTCAAGACTCGGTGTGAATCGTTCCAAAATTGTTCCACTCGGGGTCGAATGCGTGCCATCATGCAAGGAGCGCGCCACGAGGCGGGGCCAGAACGTGCAGGGATCTCCATGTCGGTCAGTGTCAAAGATGTTGCCGCCCTCGCCGGTGTATCGGTCGGCACGGTTTCGAACGTCATGAATCGTCCGGAGAAGGTCTCGGCCGTCGTTGCGGCGCGCGTACAGTCGGCGATCGATGATCTGGGGTTTGTGCGCAATGACGCCGCCCGACAGCTCCGGGCCCGTCGAAGCAAGACCATCGGCATGATCGTGCTCGACGTGCGCAACCCGTTCTTCACCGATCTCGCGCGGGCCGCGGAGGATCGGGCCGCCCGAGATGGACTGTCGATCATCCTCGGCAATAGCGATGAAAAGGCGGAACGGGAGTCGACCTACCTCGACCTGTTCGAGGAGCAGCGGATGCACGGCGTGTTGATCTCTCCGTTCGGGGACATGACCGATCGCCTGCACCGATTGCGCGAGCGCGGCATACCGGCAGTGCTCGTCGACCGCACGAGCACCGACGACGCGTTCAGCTCGGTCTCTGTCGATGACGTCGCCGGGGGAAACCTCGCCGTCGACCACCTGATCTCTCAAGGCAGGACCTCGATCGCCTTCGTCGGAGGACCGCTGGGGATTCGGCAGGTGGTCGACCGACTCGAGGGAGCGCGGGCCGCTGCCGCCGGCCATCCCGAGGTCTCCCTCGAGGTGATCATCACCGGAGCGCTCAGCGTGATCGAAGGGCGGGCGGCGGGCAATGCCATCCTCGCGCGACCGGCCGGTGATCGACCGGACGCCGTGTTCGCGGCCAACGACCTGATTGCCATGGGTGTGTTGCAGGCGCTCAATATGCAGGGGCAACTGCACGTGCCTCGCGACATCGCGCTCATCGGCTACGACGATATCGACTTCGCGAGTGCCGCGGTGGTGCCGCTGTCATCGATCCGCCAGCCAACGGCACTTCTCGGACAGACGGCGGTGCAGATTCTGCTGGAGGAGGCCGCAGACCCGGCCCTGGCTGCGCGCCAGGTGGTCTTTCAGCCCGAACTGGTGGTCAGGGAGAGCACCTTCTCGCCCGACCGGGCGGCCGCCCGGCCCAATCTGCCGGAGTCATCCCTCGAACGCTGAGTGGCCTGCCGGCGACCAACGGCACCTGGGCTAGGGTGAGAGCCGTCCACCGACGGGCCGTTCCCGTGAGGTCGATGCCACCCCACGAAAGGCTCCACGTCTACATGCACGACAACCACACCCTCATCGAGAACCGGGTAGCCCGGGTGCTCCTCGAACGCGTCCACCCGGCGATTCACCGCCCGGTCGCGCAGCTCGAGATCACCGCGTGGCACGTGCAGGGCGGGCGCGGGGAGCCGGTACAGCCGGAGATCGCTCTTCCCGGAGGCGATCCCGACGAGGCGGCGGCGGCCGGAGTCGACTACGTTCCGTTCGCGGTCGGGGAGCCGTGGGGTCCGGCCTGGGGGACAACCTGGTTTCACATCACCGGAACCGTGCCGCCCGAGGCCTCCGAGCACGAGCTCGAACTCGTGATCGATCTCGGCTGGACACAGGCCATGCCCGGTTTCCAGTCGGAGGGTCTCGTCTACCGTCCCGATGGCTCCGTCGTGAAGGCCCTCAACCCGCGCAACGTCTGGGTGCCGCTCGACGGGCAGCCGGGGGACACGATCGACCTCTACGTCGAGGCGGCGGCGAACCCGCTGCTGCTCGACATTCAATTTCAGCCGTTCGTGCCGACGGAGGAGGGGGACCGGCTGACCTCATCGCCGAAGCCGCTCTACGTCCTGAACCGAGCCGACATCAATGTCTTCCATCGGGACCTGTGGGAGCTCGCCGCCGACCTCAGCGCGCTCTTCCAACTGCAGGCGGAACTCGGTCTCGGCGAGCCACGACGGTGGAACATCCTTCGTGCGCTCGAGCGCGCGCTTGACGTTCTTGAACTGTCCGACCTGCCTGGTACCGCGGCATCCGCACGCCAGGAGCTCGTCGAGGTGCTCTCGGCTCCGGCCAATGCGAGCGCCCACACGGTGACCGCAATCGGCCACGCCCACATCGATTCGGCCTGGCTCTGGCCGATGCGCGAGACGGTGCGAAAGGTGGCTCGCACCTCCTCCAACGTGCTCAACCTGCTCGAGGGCGACGACTCGCTGCAGTTCGCCATGTCCTCGGCTCAGCAATACGCCTGGATCAAGGAGTTCCGCCCGGAAGTGTTCGAGCGGGTGAAGGCGGCCGTTGTCGACGGACGATTCGTTCCGGTCGGTGGGATGTGGGTGGAGTCGGACACGAACATGGTCGGCTCCGAGGCGATGGCCCGCCAATTCGTGCACGGTCAGAAGTTCTTTATGGAGAATTTTGGACTGCACGCCCAGGAGGTCTGGCTGCCCGACTCGTTCGGCTACTCCGCGGCTCTCCCACAGATCGTCACCCTCGCGGGTGCCAAGTGGTTCCTCACCCAGAAGATTTCGTGGAACCAGACCAACAGATTCCCCCACCACAGCTTCGACTGGGAGGGCATCGACGGAACTCGGGTCTTCACGCACTTCCCGCCAGCGGACACCTACAATTCCACGCTCTCGGGAACCGAACTCGCCCACGCCGTGCGCAACTACCGCGACAAGGGCGCGTCGAATCATTCCCTCGTACCGTTCGGCTGGGGCGACGGCGGCGGCGGCCCCACCCGCGAGATGTTGCAGCAGGCCCGGCGAACTCGAGACCTCGAGGGAGCGCCGAAGGTCGTCATCCGCACGCCAGCCGAGTTCTTCGCGGAAGCCCAGGCCGAATACGCGAATCCTCCCGTCTGGAAGGGCGAGCTCTACCTCGAGCAGCACAGGGGGACCTATACCTCGCAGGGTAAGACGAAGCAGGGCAACCGCCGCAGCGAACACCTGTTGCATGAGGCGGAACTGTGGGCCACCACCGCGGCCGTGCGCGGGGTCGCAGAGTACCCGCAGGCCGAGCTCGATCGCGTGTGGAAGCTCGTTCTGCTGCACCAGTTCCACGATGTGCTGCCCGGAAGCTCCATCGCCTGGGTGCACCGGGAGGCCGCCGAGCGATACCGGCAGATCGCGGAGGATCTCGGCGCGATCATCACGGCGTCCCAGCAGGCTCTCGCCGGGACCGGGGAAACGGAGATTGTCTTCAACGGCTCTCCGTTCGCGCGTGACGGGGTCCCGAGCTACGGCGGGGTCGTCGCCGACGGGCCGTCGGCCAAGGTCTCCGCGATGCCGGAGAATGGCGGGTTCGTGCTGGAGAATTCCCGAGTGCGTGTCGTCGTCGATGCCGACGGCACGATCGGCTCGGTGCGCGACCTCGCCGCGGACCGGGAGGTTCTGCCGGCCGGTGAATCGGCCAACCTGCTTCAGCTGCACAACGACTTCCCGAACGGGTGGGATGCCTGGGACATCGACGAGTTCTACAGGAACACCGTCACGGACATCCGTGATCTGGATGCCATCGAGCTGACGAGGACGGCGGATGGAGCGGCGACCGTGCGGGTGACGCGCTCCTTCGGGGCCTCCCGAATCGTCCAAAACATCACCGTCGGGCCGGATTCCGCGACCATCGACATCGACAGCTCGATTGACTGGCGCGAGCAAGAGAAGCTGCTCAAGGTGGCCTTCCCGATCGACGTGCACACGGATAAGGCCGAGTTCGAAACCCAATTCGGTCACGTTGTGCGACCGACCCACGAGAACACGACGTGGGATGCGGCGCGGTTCGAAGTCAGCGCTCACCGTTGGGTGCGTGTCGGCGAACCCAACTACGGCGCGGCGATCGTGAACGACTCGACCTATGGGCACGACGTGACCCGACACAAGATCGAGAACGGAAGCAGCTACAGCACGGTTCGCCTGTCGCTGCTTCGCGGTCCGAAGTACCCCGATCCGCTCACCGACCAGGGCGAGCACCGCATTCGCTTCGCGCTCGTCGTCGGCGCCGATGTGAGCCGTGCCGTCGAGGCCGGGTACGCGATCAACCTTCCGGAACGGCGCGTGTTCGGCGCCTCCCCGGTCGAGCCGATCGCGCGGATCTCGGGTGCGGTCGTGCTCGAGACGCTGAAGCTCGCGGAGGACGGAAGCGGCGACGTGATCGCGCGAGTATACGAGCCTCTCGGCGTGCGAGCCGCGGCGACGCTCGAGGCGGACTTCGCCGTGGACTCCGCCTGGGAGACCGACCTGCTGGAGCGGAAGCTCGACGGCAGGGCGCTTGAATCCGTTGTCGACGGCACGCTCGGGTTGCGGCTCCGGCCGTTCCAGATCGTCACCGTGCGGCTTAAGCGGGCCGGCTGAAGCAAGATTCTCCGGATGCGGGACCGGGCCCGCCGGCACCGTGCGCCCACCCCGGGGGAGTACGTTGGACTCCATCATGGCGACGCACACTCCGGCAGATGCTCCGGCTCTCATCGTTCCTGAATTCGGCAACATCGAACTCGGTCGGCGGCCCGTACCAGCGCCAGGGCCGGGCAAGATTCTCGTGCGAACGGACTTCAGCGGGGTGAGCGTTGGGGCCGAGATGCTCGCTGCGACCGGCGTGCGCCCGGTCTGGGGACCGGTCCCGTTCACGCCGGGTTATCAGGGCGTCGGCCACATCGTCGCCTTCGGTGACACGGACGACGACCATGGACTGCGCGTCGGGGATGCCGTCGCCTGTTTCGCCGACGGAACACACGGCGCCTATTTCGTTGCCGACCTCGAACTCACCTACCCGATCGAGAAGAACGATTCGTACCACATGGCTGCGCTGTTCGTTCCGGCGGCGGTCGGCCTGAATGCGATCGACAAGGCCGGGGTGCGGAGCGGCGATTCGGTTCTCGTCCTCGGTCAGGGACTAATCGGGCAAGCAACGGCGATGCTCGCGCGAGACCGTGGCGCGTTCGTCGTCGCCTCCGAGGTGTCGCCCGAGCGTCGCGCCATCTCCGAGGCGCACTGCGCCGACCGGGTAATCGACGGCGGCATTGCCGCCCCGTGGTCCCAGCTCCAGGATGACTTCCCCGACGGCTTCGACGTAGTGATCGAGTCAACCGGTGTGGCGGCGGTCATCGACGACGGACTGGAGTGCCTTCGATTCGAGGGGACCTTCGTGTTCGAGGGCGTCTATCCCGATCAGGTGTCCTTCACCTACGAGCTCGCGCACGAGCGCCAGATCAACGCGGTGTTCCCCTGGTTCATCGGCACATCCGAGGTACGGCGCGCGGTGCTTGACCGCATCGTCTCCGGAACACTGGACTTCGATCCCCTGATCACCAACCGCGTGGGGTGGAGCGACGCGGCAGAGACTTACCGGCGGTTATTCACCGCCGAGCGGGACCACCTGAACGGAATCGTGATCGATTGGCGAGGAGCAGAATGACTGACACCCAAGGATCCGTGCCGGTACGACGGCCGATCATCGCATGGGATCTCGTGGTCTCCATCGTCATTCTCGCGGCCGGGCTGGTCTTTCTCATGATCTCCGCGGTCGTCGATCTCGTCTCGGCGGCGCTGATCGGCTCGTGTCCGCGTCGCAGCTGCAACCCGGGTGAGGCGGTCGCCTCACTCGGCATCTCCTGGTTCGTGATGCTGCTGATCGTCGCGGCCGGGGCAATCGTTGCCATTGTCTTGATTCGGCGACGTCGCCACTCCTGGTGGGTTGCCCTGCTCGCGTTCGTTCTCATGGTCGCGGCCTGGATCGTAGGCTTCATCCTCTACTCGCACGCGGTAAGGAACGGGGGTGACACCGGCGGCGGCACGCTCGCCGCGCTCGCCGAAACACCGCAGGCACTCTGGCGAAACAGCGCCGCAACATCCCGCGGCTAGTCTGAAGGCCATGGAAGGCCTGTTCGACGGATATGCCGCCCAGGCGACCAAGGGTCGACAGACCGGAACAACGCCCTGGGATGAGATGTTTGCTGCGCCGACGAAAGTGCGCGCGGCCTACAAGGAGATTCACTCCGCCCTCGCGCAGATGACGCAGTCCGAGCTTCGCGGAAGAACGGATGCGCTGGCAAGCTCCTACCTCGCTCAGGGGGTCACCTTCGACTTCGCCGGCGAGGAGCGCCCGTTTCCCCTCGACGCTGTTCCGCGGGTCATCGACCTGGCCGAGTGGGTCACCGTCGAGGCCGGAATCAAGCAGCGGGTCCGAGCGCTCGAGGCATTCCTGGCCGATATCTACGGGGCGCAACGTGCGGTGAAGGACGGCGTGATTCCCGCCTCCCTCATTAGTTCCTCCAGCCACTTCCACCGGGAGGCCGCCGGCATCGAGCCGGCCAACGGCGTGCGCATTCAGGTTTCCGGAATCGACCTCATCCGCGATGAGGCGGGCGCCTGGCGGGTGCTCGAGGACAACGTGCGCGTTCCCTCCGGCGTCAGCTACGTCATTTCCAATCGCCGGGTCATGGCGCAGACCCTTCCGGAACTCTTCGTCTCGATGCGCGTGCGACCGGTGGGCGACTACCCGCACAAGCTGCTGCAGGCCCTCCGAGCCAGCGCGCCGGAGGGTGCGGATGACCCGACCATCGTCGTCCTGACCCCGGGTGTCTACAACTCGGCGTACTTCGAGCACACCCTGCTGGCCCGACTCATGGGCGTCGAGCTCGTCGAGGGCCGCGACCTGTTCTGCTCCGGCGGCAGAGTCTGGATGCGCACGACATCCGG
>JAUZFY010000096.1 GCA_030840185.1 Microbacteriaceae bacterium
CGTTCAATGGGACGGCCTCCACCGATCCGGACGGCTCCATCGCCGCTTACGACTGGGACTTCGGAGACGGATCGCCCCACGCAACCGTAGTCAGCCCGTCCCACACCTATGCCGCTGCCGGTGCCTATTCGGTGACACTCGTCGTCACCGACGACCGGGGCTCGAGTGCGTCCGTGACCCACACGGTAAACGTTGTCAAGCCAAACGGAGCGCCCACGGCATCGTTTACCGCCTCGACCTCCAGTCTCACGGTCGCGGTGAACGGCTCCGCCTCAACCGACGACGGAACGATTAGCGGATACGCCTGGAACTTCGGCGACGGATCATCCGGGGCCGGCATCACCGCCTCGCACACCTACGCGGCTGCCGGCGACTACACAGTGAGCCTGACAGTAACCGACAACGGGGGGCTCACGGCGACCGCCAGCAAGCCGGTAACGGTGTCGGCCGGCTCGACGCTCGCGGAAGATCAGTTCGAACGCACGACAGCCTCCGGCTGGGGTGCGGCCGGAACCGGCGGACAGTGGACCTCCTCCAGCACCGCGAATTCGAGTGTCGGTGCGGGCACCGGGGTCCTATCCCTAACCGCAGGAGCGACGCGGAAGGTCACTCTAAACGGGGTGTCGACCACCGATGCGGACATCAGCACCGGTATCTCCTTCGATAAGGCCATGACCGGAGGCGGCGCCTACGCGGGCATCATCGCCAGGCAGACGGCCAGCGACTACTACCAGTCACGCATTCGATTCCTGGCTAACGGAACTCTCGCCGCGCAGATTCTGCAGGGCGGCTCGACGGTGCTCGGAAACGCGACCGTGACCGGGACCTACACGCCGGGAACGTCGCTCACCCTTCGCACGCAGATCAGCGGGGCCTCACCCACCACGGTTCGGGCGAAAGTCTGGCCGACGGGCACCGCAGAGCCGACGGCCTGGGCCGTGACCGCAACGTCAAGCGCGGCCGGGCTTCAAGTCGCGGGATCGATTGGCGTCGAGAGCTACGCGTCGACCTCGATCACCAACCCGCCTCTATTGGCGAAATACGACAACTACCTCGCCAGCTCTGGCGGAGCAGTCGTGCCGCCGCCCCCGCCGGCCCAGAACGTCCCCCCGACTGCCGCCTTCACCAGCTCGGTGAGCGGGCTCGCCGCGACTGTCGACGGGGGCACGTCGACCGATTCAGACGGAACCATCGTCGGATACTCGTGGAACTTCGGCGACGGATCCACCGGGACCGGTGTCACCGCCTCCCATAGCTACGCTGCCCCCGGAACCTATACGGTGACCCTGACGGTAACCGACAATAGTGCCGCAACGGCAACGAAAACGGGATCGGTCAGCGTGACCGCTCCGCCGCCGGGCGACCCGAACCTGCTCGCCAGCGACGATTTCGAGCGCACGACGACAGCCGGATGGGGCAACGCCACGGTCGGCGGCGCGTGGACATCAACAACCAACGCCAGTTCCTTCGTCAACATCGGCTCCGGAGCCTTCGTCCATTCCGTTGGTGCCACGCGTCGCGCCCTGCTCAACGGCGTTAGTGTGCGGGATGTCGAGTTGCAGGTGCAGGTGGCGAGCGACAAACCCGTGTCGGCCGGCCAGATTGTGGCGGGTCTCGTCTCGCGGCAGGTCGGCACGGACTTCTACCAGGGACGCATCCGGCTGTTGCCGTCTGGCGTCGTCGCCCTGCAACTCGTCCACGGCTCGGGCACGATACTGGCAGATGTCACCGTCGCCGGTCTGACCTATAGCCCCGCGGACCAGCTGATGCTCAAGGTCCGCGTCACGGGAGCGTCGCCCACCACCATCCAGGCCAGAATATGGCGTGCGGGCGCCCCTGAGCCGACAACGTGGCAGGCCACCGCCACCGACTCGACGGCCGCCCTGCAGGCGCCCGGCACGGTGGGACTGGAAAGTTACGTCTCTACGTCGGCCACGAACACTCCCGTGACTCTCCGCTATGACACCTTCTCGGCACGATCTGCACAGTAAGCAGTCAGCACAGTACTCTGAGCGCAGCACGAGTCAGACAAGGAACCACGAAGACGATTCTCGGGTGACGAGTGGGAGGTGCCGGTGAAACGGGACGCCCTCGGCGCCATCGGCGCCCAAGCCACGCAGGCTTTCGCCAGTTTCGTGATTCAGGTACTGGTCGCCAAGAGCCTCGGCCTCGACGGCCTGGGCACCTTCTCGATCCTGTACGGGGTGATCGTGCTCGTCACCGCGCTCCTCACCGGCTTCGTCGGCGACTCCCTCGTGGTTCTTGACCGTCGAGAGCGCTCAATCCGATCCGCGTTGGAACAGTACGCGCTTGGGCTCTCGGTCCTCGCCGCGGTGATCTGCTCCGCATTGGCGTTTCTCTCCGGTTTGGTGACCCTGGCGCAGGCGCTCTTGTTCGGGCTTGCCCTCGTGCTGTTCGTGCTCGAGGAGATGATGCGCAGGCTCCTGATGGCCAACCTCGGATTCTGGCGCGTCGCCGCAATCGACTTCACGGCATTCATCGGGATGATCTGCGTGGTCGCTCTTTCCGTGGTGTTCGATGACCTGACACTTGGGCGGTTCTTGCTGGCAATCTCGGTCGGCCAAGTGGTCGCAATCGCGTTCGGCGTTGTCTTCCTGCCGTCCGAGGAACGGTTCGCCGTCGCTTTCACGACCGGGGGTCATCGGGCGGTGGCCGTGTACGGCTCGTGGCGGGCAAGCCAGCAGTTGCTCCGACCGGCGCTGTTGACAGCGGTTCGGACCCTCGTCACGATATTTCTGGGCCTTGCCGCAACGGGGCTCCTGGAGGCCGGGCGCGTGTACGTGGCGCCAGCAATGCTCGTGGTGTCGGGATTCACCTCGTTCCTGTTTGTCAGTTTCGCCAAGAACAAGAACGCGAGAGTCAGTGTTCAGCTGCCAAAGGCCGACAAGGCCGTCTGGGCACTGTTCGGCATCACCGTGGTCCTCGGCGCGATGATGGTCCTTGCGCTGCCGATCGTTGGCCGAGTGCTATTCGGCACCGCACCTCAACTCAACGCCGTTCTCGGTTGGCTGGCCTATACCGCTTCGGTATCTGCCGTCACTCCGTACGGTGCACTTGCCGCCGTCGGCAACAAGCAAGCCTTCGTGTTCGGCATTCGCTTGACCGAGACCCTCGTTTCGGTGCTTGCGGTCCTCACGATGATGGCTCTCGGCGCGGATCCCGGCCTTGTCCCCATCGTGCTGGCGGTAAGCTCCACGCTCGGCGGCCTGGCCATCCGCACCTTCATCCTTTCGCCGTTGGCCCGCGGCGAGCGAGGCCCCGCC
>JAUZFY010000103.1 GCA_030840185.1 Microbacteriaceae bacterium
CGGAGGGCACCTTCTCTCTGTGCACCTTCCTGTAGGTCGACGCGCTCGCTCGAACCGGGCGGATCGATGATGCTCGGCTCACGTTCGAGAAGATGTTGACCTACGCGAATCATCTCGGCCTCTATTCCGAAGAGGTCGCGGCCAACGGTGAGCAGATCGGCAACTTCCCGCAGGCATTCACGCATCTAGCCCTCATCGACGCCGCTATCACGCTGAACGAACGCCTAGACAGAGCGTCAAACAAGAACCGTCGCTCGAGCTGGACACGAGCGCCGCGTTAGCTCTCGCGAGGCTGGTCTCCGCTTGACCAAACGACTCGCAATCCAAGGCCACCCGAGCGACGCTCACCCGCGACCCTGGTCGACGGATGCCACGACCGCTCGCGCGGTTCGCTCGAGGAACGACACGATCTGCTCCGAGGTCATGTCCGTGTCGAGCGCGCTCTCGACAAGAGCCTCCTCGGCGAACGCTACCCACGAGCGCAGTGCGATGCGAAGCAGCTCGGAGTCCGCGGTCCCCAGTTCCCGGAAGACGGCGATCAACCGGTCGGCCTGGACAGCTCGGGCTTGCTCGAGCGCCTCACGCACGTCGACGGCGCCGCTCGAAGCCCCGCGCACCAGTGAATAAAAGGTTCCGCGATGATCGCGCACGAACTGAACGATCCGCGACAGCGTGTCGCGCAAGCGGTCGAGCGGCGCGAGCTCCGCTGACGGCGCCGTGGCATTGAGCATGCTGTCGCGCGCGGTGCGTGCGATCTCGCCGTGGAGGCCCTTCTTCGAGCCGAAATAGTGAAAGAGAAGTCCGCGTGAGACGCCCGCCTGCGCTGACAGGTACTCGATGGTGAGCGACTCAAGCGGCTTGTCGACAAGGTAGGCCACGCCAAGCGCAACGAGCTGCGCGCGGCGCTCGTCGGGAGCCAGCCGGGTGCGCCGATCCGCTTCCATGATTGGAGCCTATCCTCGCCTCGCGCAGCCAGCCTGGCGCTTCCGACACGATACCGCATTGCTCCCGCTGCTATTGACATTCCGTCAATAGCGAATATGCTCCCTCTACAGGACCGGATGTCACCCTAATGGGGGCCTTCTCTTGGTGACCGGCCATTGGGATCAAGGGGGATCTATGAAGTTCCGAAAGCTCACTGGCACGCACGCGGGGCGTATCGTTCTTGCCGCGGTTCCCGTGGCCGTCGTCTCGACATTCCTGATGGCGGGTGTGGCCAACGGGGCCGTGCCGGTCTCCTTCGCCGTTTCCGGCAGCCAATTCCAGATCAGCGCGTCCCAGCTCGAGGGGACCGGTTTCTCGCAGTACGCAGGAGTCGCCCCCGACACGGCAGGCACGCAGCACCAGGTCGCCATCGCGAACATCAGCTCGGCAAGCCTGTCGGACCTGTGCCAGTCCGTGGTCACGGACACACCGCTCGGCAAGGCCGGGCTGCTCATCACGGCCGGCGGTGGCGGCAAGCCGGCGACCGCGACCGACCTCCAGATCGGCATGACCGACCTCAAGGGAGACTCAACCTTCGGAAACATCCGCATCGGTGTCGACGCCTCCACTGTCAACACGAGTGCCAAGGGCTCGGCCGGCGACTTCGCACAGGACGCCGCCACGATCAAGATCGCCGGGCTGCAACAGACCGCGTGGAGCACCCAGGCGTCGGTGTTCACCCTCACCGGTATGCACGTTCAGCTCACGGATGGGTCCAAAGGATGCTTTTGAGCGCGACGTCTCGTCGCAAAAGGCGTGAACCGGCCAGAGGCGCGCGCTCGTCCAGGTTCTCCGCCTGGCGTCGGCAGCGGCCCTTCGTCGGCGGTGTGCTCACCGTGCTGGCCGGCGTGGAGATGTTCTTCTCCGGCCAGCTCGACATCGGCAAGATCCACGTCCAGCTCGGCATCGAGGGTCTGCAGGCCACGATAATCCCCGTCCTGCTTGTACTGCTCGGCACTCTCGTCCTTACGATGCCGGTGCACCGGGTCTTCTACGGCGTCATCTCGCTAACCGTGTCGGTGTACTCGCTCGTGGGCGTGAACCTGGGCGGATTCTTTGTCGGAATGCTGCTCGGCGCCGTCGGCGGCATCCTGATCGTGTCGTGGATGCCGAGGGCTGATGCCGAAGCAGCGTCCGCGCGGGCACCCGAAGCGGCCGATGTCGAGGTGGAGACTCTCGCCGCCCCGCCCGCCGTGGGGCCGGTCCCTTCCGTGAGGCGGCGATCCTGAGGCCCCGCGGCACGGGTCGCGCGCGTGCGGTCGACAGCAGCCTGGTCGTCCTCAGCCTGGTCGTCGCGCTGACCGGACTCGGGGCGGCCAGAGTGCCCGCAGGACCGGCTTCTGTCTGTATCCCGCTGCTCACGACCTGTGGTTCGCCGACGCCGGGTTCAGGCCCGGTTCCCGTCGCACCTCTGCCGATCGCGCCCGTGCCGAGCCCGGGTTCGCCCCCGCTCGGCACCCTCGCGCCGAGCACCCCGACGCCGACAACCGGGCCCCCGCCACCGGACGCGCTGCCCGTCGGCGCGCCCGACCAGAACGCTCCGACGTTCACGCTGCCTGCGGCGCAGCTGACCGGGTCCTCGATCTCATTCACCGGATTGCACTCGGTCAGCTACGTGACTGTGCCGCTCGCCGACGGTCGCAGGACGCCCGTCATCAAGCTCACCGCCGACGACATCGTCATCACCGACTTCCACCTCACCGTCCGCAAGGCGACCGGTCCCGCCCTGGTCTCGGATTCGAGCCGGATGGAGCTCCGCGGCAACATCCAGGTCTACGTCGACTCGATCACGGCTACCCTGCTCGACGGAAGTCCGTTCACGCTTGGTGCCTCGACTCCCCCGCCCGGGAACGACGTGCCGCCGACTCTCATGCGGGTTAACCTCGGCCTCGTGGGCGTGACCGCGGACTCGATCGCCTTCGTTCCGTCGCACCAGGCGCTGAAGTAGCGCGCGGTGCGCCGCGTCGTCTTCCGCGGTCCCGCGATCCTCGTCAGTGCCCGCGAACATAGCGGAAGGCGACGTCCGGGGCGCCACCTGGGAACGTAAACCGCGGCCGCAGGCGAGGGCCTGCGCGTGGCGGTTTTTCGGATGCGACGCCGACCATTCACCCGCCGCTCGGAAGAGTACCTGCGCCGACGAGCGTCACTCGAACGTATTACGAACGTAACAGGCCGGAAAAGAAGGGAACCTAATGTTGCAAAGAATACTTCATCGCCCGTCACGGTTCAGCCCACGCAAAGGAACACGCGCCAATGAATATTCGTCACTCTCTCGTCGCGGTGTCTGCTGCGGTCCTCGCCCTCACATTGGCCGGTTGCGCCGGAGGCGCCCAGTCGGCGCCTTCCCCCAGCGCGGCAGGCGCCGTGAAGAAGGGCGGACACCTCGTGGTCGCCATCTCCGGAGCCCCCGACACCCTCGACCCCGCGTTCACGACATCGAAATACAGCACCTACACCATGCCGAACTGGTGCGAGCGGCTCTTCGACGTCGACGCCAAGCTCAACATCATCCCGCAGCTCGCGGCCGCGTTGCCGACCGTCAGCCCCGACGGCAAGACGGTCACAATCAAGCTCCGCACCGGCATCAAGTTCAACGACGGCACGGCCTTCAACGCCGACGCGGTCAAGATCAACCTCGACCGCTACCGCACCAACCCGCGTTCGGCAGAAGCACCCAACCTGAAGAACGTGGTCGACACCAAGGTCATCGACGAGAACACGGTGCAGCTGGACCTGTCGGCACCCACCGCACCGCTGATCTCGGTGCTCGCCAACCGCTCGGGGATGATGGCCTCGCCGACACAGCTGGCGAAGCTCGGTGACAACTTCGGCAACGACCCTGTGTGTGTCGGGCCGTTCTCGTTCGTGTCCCGACCGTCCGCCGACACCATCAACCTCAAGAAGTCTCAGTACTACTACGACAAAAACAAGGTGAACCTCGACACCGTGACGTTCCAGGTCATCACCCAGCCAAACGTTCGGGCCACCAACCTGCGATCCGGTGACATCCAGGCCGCGATCGACATCGCGCCGGCGGATGTCACGAGCCTCAAGTCCGATCCGAACATCACGATGGACGATGTGGTGAGCCTCGGGTTCCAGCTTCTGACCGTCAATGTCGCGAACAGCGGCGGGTCGGGCAAGCCGCCCTACTCACCCGTCAGCACGCCCCTGGCCAACGCCGATCTGCGCAAGGCCTTCGAGCTCACCCTCGATCGCAATGCCATCAACAAGGTCGTCTACGGCGGATTTAAGACTCCCGGATGCAGCCCCCTGTCGCCGGCGAGCCCCTGGTACACCGACATCCCCTGCAGCAAGCCGAACGTGGCTGAGGCCAAGAAGATCGTCGCCGCGAGCGGTGTCAAGACGCCCATCCCGGTGCAGCTGACGATCCAGGCCGCCAACGACGAACAGACCAAGCTCGGCACGGTGATTCAGGCGATGGCCAAACAGGCCGGCTTCGCGGTCAGCGTCAAGCCGACGGAGTCCGCCGCCGGCGGCGCCGCCGCTCAGGCCGGCACGTTCGACGCCTATATGAACGGCTGGTCGGGACGAATCGATCCCGACCAGAACATGTCGATGTTCTGGTCCCCGACGAGCGCCTTGAACTACAGCGGCGCGAATTACAAGGACATCAACGACCTCATGGCCAAGGCCACCAGCACCACGGGTGATAACGCGAAGCGCAAGGCCCTTTACGCCCAGATCGCGGAGAAAATGAACGCGGACCGCAACTACATAGTCCTCTTCCACGACGCGCTCATGATGGGTGTCCGCAAGCAGGTCACCGGCATCAACTACTACAGCGACGCCGTGATCCGTCTGAAGACCGCAGGATTCACCACCGGCGGCTGATGGGGCGGCCGGCCCGTTATCGCTGACAACTGTGTCGATGGAGAGTGGGGGTAACTCGTGAAGTGGTACGTGCTTCGACGGCTCGGAATCTCGGTCCTGACGTTGGTCCTGTCCACGATGGTGATCTTCGTCGCGGTTCGGCTGTTGCCGGGGGATACCGCCCAGGTCATGGCGGGGGAATCGGCCGACGCGGGAGTGGTCGCCGCGATTCGGGCGGAGTATGGACTGAACCAGCCGTGGCCCGTCCAGTACCTTCAATGGATCGGTCACGCCCTCCGCGGCGACCTCGGCACATCAGCGGGGACCGGATTGTCGGTCGCGGGAGCGCTGGCAGCCAGACTGCCCGTGACGTTGGAGCTGGCCGTTCTTGCGGTGCTGATCGCCGTCGCGATCGCCCTGCCCCTTGGGCAACTGGCGGCCGTTCACCGGGGCACCGCCCGCGACTATCTGCCAACGACCGGCTCGCTGATCGGGTTGTCCGTCCCGCATTTCTGGCTCGGCCTGCTGCTGATCCTCACCTTCTCGGTGAACCTCGGGTGGTTGCCGGCGTCTGGATATGTTCCCTTCAGCCAGTCGCCGGTCGGCAACCTGTCCCGCATGATCATGCCCGCATCCGTGTTGGGCATCGGTTTGGCCGCTGTGCTGATGCGACAGATGCGGTCCGCCATGCTCGAGGCGCTGGGTTCGGACTACATCCGTACCGCTCGCGCCAAAGGGCTCTCCGAGCGAGTCGTCGTCGGGGTTCATGCGTTGCGCAACGCACTGACCACGGTCGTCACGGTGCTCGGTCTCGAGCTCGGTGCCCTGATCTCCGGCGTCGTGATCACTGAGCAGATCTTCGTGATACCGGGGCTCGGCAAGATGACGCTCGACTCGGTGTTCAGCCGCGACTACACGGGCCTGCAGGGCGTCGTGCTGCTGACCGCCACCGCATACATCGTCATCAACTTCCTCGTGGACGTGACCTACTCGCTACTCAATCCGCGCATCCGCGTGGGGGCTGGGGCATCATGACAACCGCCGCTATAGCCGTTGACCACGCCCGTGCCTCGCGAGCTCGGCGCCTGTTTCGCCGGTTCGCGAGCCGACCACCGGCTGTCGTCGGCCTGGTCGGGGTGATCCTCGTGGTTCTGATCGCCATCTTCGCCCCGCTGATCTCCCCGTACGACCCGGCACAAGGCGACTACAACCACGTGTTCCTCACGCCGTTCAGCGCCGGCCACGTGCTCGGAACCGACGACCTTGGCCGCGATGTGTTGTCCCGCATCCTGCAGGGGTCGCGTTCCTCGCTGTCGGCCGGCCTCGCCGCCACCCTGCTGGCGGTCGTGGTCGGGGTGTCGTTCGGGCTCCTTGCCGGTTACTATCGCGGTGCGCTCGACACGATCATCATGCGGGCAACGGACGTGATGCTCGCATTCCCGTTCCTCGTGCTGGCCGTCGGGTTGGCTGCCATTCTCGGCCCGTCGCTGAACAACGCCATCCTCGCCCTCGCCATCTCGTCCGTGCCCGGATACGTGCGGATCACCCGTGCCGAGGTGCTCGGCCTGCGTGAACAGGACTACGTGCAGGCCGCGATCGTCAATGGCGCGCCCGATCGGGTCATCCTGTTCCGCCACATTCTGCGCAACTGCGTGAGCCCGCTAGTCGTACAGGCCAGCGTCACCATTCCGACGATGATCATCGGCGAGGCCGCCCTGTCGTTTCTCGGCATCGGGGTACAACCACCTACCGCTTCATGGGGGATCATGCTTTCTTCAGCCCAGGGCTACATTTCGCAAGCGCCGTGGTACGCGCTTATTCCCGGCGTGGCCATCGCGATCACCGCCCTCTCCTTTAACTTGCTGGGCGACGGACTACGCGACATCCTCGACCCGAGGGCCACCAAGTGACCCCCCGGCTGGCGGTCAAGGATCTGTCCGTACGCTTCGGCACCGACGAGGGCGAGATACTCGCGGTCGACCGCATGTCGTTTAGCGTCGAGCCCGGTGAGGTGCTCGCGCTGGTCGGCGAATCGGGCTGCGGCAAATCGGTCACGGCCATGTCGGTGCTGCGACTGCTGCCGAGCATCGCCTCCGTGAGCGGGAGCATCCTGCTGGACGACACCGAGTTGACCACGCTCTCGGCCGCCGAGATGCGGGAGGTCCGCGGTCGCGATATCTCGATGATCTTCCAAGAGCCGATGACCTCGTTGAACCCGTCCTTCACGATCGGATTCCAGATCGGCGAGGTTCTGCGCCGGCACGAAGGAATGTCACGTCGGCAGGCCAGAGAGCGCGCCATCGAGCTGCTCGAACTGGTACGGATGCCCGCCCCAAGGTCGCGGGTCGACGAGTATCCGCACCAACTCTCGGGCGGCATGCGCCAACGCGTCATGATCGCAATGGCGGTGGCTTGCAGCCCGAAAGTGCTCATCGCCGATGAGCCGACTACCGCGCTCGACGTCACCATCCAGGCCCAGATCCTCGACATCCTCCGAGATCTCCGAGAGCGCGTCGGCACCTCTATTGTGCTGATCACCCACGACCTGGGCGTGGTCGCCGACATCGCCGACCGAGTCGAGGTGATGTACGCCGGACACAAGGTCGAGTCGGGGCCGGTGGACGACCTCTTCGAGAATCCGCAGCATCCGTACACCGTCGGACTGTTGGGGGCGGTCCCGCGTCCCGATCTCGCCGGTGGCATTCAGGTTCGGCTGCAGGAGATCCCCGGCCTGGTTCCGGTGCTGCGGTCCGAACCGGAGGCGTGTGTGTTCGCCCCGCGCTGTCTCCGGGCCACGACCGAGTGCAGGGAAGCCATGCCGCCCCTGGAGTTGCTGCAGCCCCGTCAGCATGCGGCCTGCTTTCATCCCGGCAGTCGGGTCGCCGATTACAGCGAAGGGGTCAGCGCATGAGCGAGAACGTGCTCGAGGTACGTCAACTCAAGAAATACTTCTCGCTGCCACGGTCCAGCGGGGGCTCGGTGCGCGCCGTGGACGGCGTCGACCTCACCATCGGCCAGGGCGAGGTCGTCGGACTCGTCGGCGAGTCCGGCAGCGGCAAGTCCACGGTCGGAAAGTGCATCGTTCGGCTGCTCGAACCCACCGAGGGAACCATCCGACTGCACGGCAGGGACATCACGACGGCATCACGGCGTCAACTTCGCGGCGTGCGCACCGAGATGCAGATGGTGTTCCAGGACCCGTACTCGACGCTGAATCCGCGAATGACGATCGGCGACATCGTGGCCGAGCCCATGCAGTTGCACAGGCTCGCCCGCGGGCGGGAGTTGGACACCAAGGTCGCGGGTCTTCTCGACAAGGTGGGGCTCGCAAGCCACCTGCGCCACCGCTATCCGCACGAACTGTCGGGCGGCCAGCGGCAGAGGGCCGGCCTGGCGAGATCCCTCAGCGTCGAACCAAGCCTGCTCGTCGCGGACGAGCCCGTCTCGGCACTCGACGTCTCGGTGCAGGCCGCGGTGCTCAATTTGCTGATGGACCTCCAGCGCGACATGGGGTTCTCCTGCCTGTTCATCGGCCATGACCTCGCCACCGTCGAGTTCCTCTGCGACCGGGTCGCGGTCATGTATCTCGGCCGGATCGTCGAAGAGGTGAACACCACCGATCTGTTCCGGGCGCCGAAGCATCCGTACACGCAGTCCCTTCTGTCGGCCGCCGTGGTGCCCGACCCGAAGCTGCAGCGCACGCGCCAGCGGATCGTGCTGCAAGGCGACATCCCCAGCCCCATAAATCCGCCGACGGGCTGCACCTTCCACACCCGCTGCCCGGTCGCGCAGTTACCCCTGTGCAGTGATACGTCCCCGACGCTGACCGACGTCACCGGTCGATCCCACCTTGCCAGCTGTCACCTGATCACGGCGGACGGCACGGCGCCGGATGTCACCCTCAGTCAGACCACAGAAAACGCTTGGAGCAAAACTTGAGCTTTACGACCCGCCCCACCCTCAAGGGAACCTTCGGCATGGTCTCGTCGACCCACTGGCTGGCCTCCCAGTCGGCGATGCGTTCACTCGAGCTGGGCGGCAACGCCTTCGACGCTGCCGCCACGGCGGCATTCGTGCTGCATGTGGTGGAGCCCCACTTGAACGGGCCGGGCGGTGAGGTGCCGGCGATCATCGCCACTGCCGCGGATCCGACACCCCGGGTGCTCGCGGGCCAGGGTCCGGCACCCGCGGGCGCGACAATCGAGCATTTCACCTCGCTGGGGATGGACCTCATTCCCGGTTCGGGACCGCTGGCCGCGGCCGTACCCGGGGCGGTGGACGCCTGGCTGCTCTTGCTGCGTGACCATGGCACAATGACGCTCGCGGAGGTCCTGCAGCCGGCCATCGACTATGCCGGTGCCGGGCATCCGATCAGCGAGCCGACCTGCTCGGCCATCGACAGCGTGAGCGAGCTGTTCCGCAACGACTGGCCGACATCCGCGGAGTTGTGGCTGCGCGACGGCACGACTCCCGTAGCCGGGTCGATGTTCGCGAATCCCGCGTATGCGCGCACGCTGAGTCGACTGGTCGGCCTGGCGGAAGCCGCGGCGGAGGACCGGGTGGCGCAGATCGAGGCAGCGCGCCGTGTCTGGAGCCAGGGATTCGTGGCCGAAGCGGTGGACGCCTTCTCGAGGAAAGCCTTCCGAGATTCCAGCGGTGAAGCCCACCCGGGGCTGGTGACCGGCAGCGACATGGCGGCGTTCTCCGCGACCTGGGAGGAGCCGGTGGTACTCGACTGGCACGGCTACTCGATCGCGAAGACCCAGGCGTGGGGGCAGGGGCCCGCCTTGCTCCAGACGCTGACCATTCTTGACGCCCTGGACGATCCCACCGCGCTGGACCCGTCGACCACGGCGGGCATGCACGCGATTGCGGAGTCGCTCAAGCTCGCGTTCGCAGATAGGGAGGCGTGGTACGGCGACCAGCAGCAAGTGCCGCTCGACGCTCTGCTCTCGCCCGCGTATGCCGCGCAGCGGGCAGGGCTGATCGGAGACCTGGCATCCCGCGAGGTGCGACCGGGCAGTCCCGACGGACGGCGACCGCGTATCGCCGCGTACCTCCTAGACCAGGCAGCGCGGCAAGGCGTTCGCCGGGACGCGACCACCGGTGAGCCGACCGTTGCGGCGAACGGGGTGGTGCGTGGGGACACTTGCCATGTGGACGTCGTCGACCGCTGGGGCAACATGATCTCGGCAACCCCGAGTGGCGGCTGGCTGCAGAGCTCGCCGACGATTCCGGAGCTCGGATTCGCCCTCGGCAGCAGGCTGCAGATGTTCTGGCTGCAGGAGGGGCTGGCCTCGACGCTGGTGCCGGGGCGCCGCCCGCGGACCACGCTGACCCCCACCATGGTGCACAAGGATGGCATGCCGGTGTTGGCCTGCGGCTCCCCCGGCGGTGACCAACAGGATCAGTGGCAGTTGCTCTTCCTGCTGCGCCACCTGGTCGGAGGGCAGTCGTTGCAGGAGGCCATCGACGCGCCGATGTGGCACACCACAAGTTTTCCTGGCTCATTCCACCCGCGCGACATCGAGCCGGCCGTACTCGTAGTTGAGGATCGGGTGGGTGACGACGTGATGGACGCGCTGACCCTGCGGGGACACGACATCCGGGTCTCGGGTTCCTGGAGCCTTGGCCGGATGTGCGCCGTGGCTCGTGATCCCGCGACGGGGGTGCTCTCCGCCGGGGCGAACCCGCGCGGAATGCAGGGCTACGCCGCCGGACGGTGACGCCAGC
>JAUZFY010000112.1 GCA_030840185.1 Microbacteriaceae bacterium
GCGGCACAACAGGGCGTCGACCCTGACGAGGTCGCCTACGACCTCCTGCTGCAACGTGACGGCACGGAGATCCTCTATGTGCCAGCGCTCAACTACGCCGGCGGCGATCTCGACGAGACGCGAGCGATGTTGCTGGCTCCCGAGGCGGTGGTCGGCCTCAGCGACGCCGGCGCGCATTGTGGCTACATCTGCGACGCCAGCTCACCGACCTTCTTGTTGACCCACTGGGCCCGCGACCGCAGCCGGGGCGAGCGGCTGCCGCTCGAGTTCGTCGTTCGAGCCCAGACACGCCGGCCGGCCGAGCTCATCGGCCTCACCGACCGAGGACTCATCGCCCCGGGCATGAAGGCCGACATCAACGTCATCGATTTCGACGAGCTGCGCCTACTGGCCCCGCAGGTCGTCCATGACCTGCCGGCCGGCGGCCGGCGCCTCGTCCAGTCGGCCACCGGCTACAAGCACACCATCGTGAGTGGCACCGTCATCTTCGACGACGCCGAGCCGACCGGACAGCTACCTGGTCGGCTGGTCCGCGGCGGGCGCCTAACTGGGTCTCACCACTCGGGTCCGATTCCCTGATGCAACAAGCGACGCCACGGGACCGCAGCAGGGAACTGGGATGAATTAGAGCTGGCGGGTCCCGTGTGTGGGCGAACGAGGTGAAGATGATGTCGGGGGGGTGGGGTTGTGCGAACTGCACTACGTGAAGATGATGCCGGGGGGCGAGCTCGCGCGGTCTTCGCCGTGGTGGCGTGCATGACCATGCTCTTGGCGGGAGGGGCGCCCGCGTCGGCAAAAGCGCCAACGCGCGCGGGCTGGTGGACCTCGGCTGCGACACCCGCGGCTGGACCGGGGGTTACGACGCCCAACCCGATCGCCGCGGGAGTGGGTGAGGACCAGCTGTTGGTGCAGGGCGGACCATCGATGGATTCGCCCGTTGCATACGCGGCCGTCGCGTTCGTGCTGACCCCCGACGAGCATCCCGGGGAACTCACACTCGTCGCCGCTACGGGTTCGATCCTGACACCGGCCACCGCAATCAAGGCGTGCCCGCTCACGCAAGCCGTGTTCGCGCCCAGCCAGGGCGGCGCGTCATCCGCCGGTCCGAAATTCGACTGCACGAACGGGGCCGCGTCAAAGGTCTCGAGCGACCTGAAGAGCGTCTCCTTCGACCTCTCGCGACTTCAGTCCGGAGCGACGGTCGCGGTCGCGATCGTGCCGTCGACGGTCGAACGGGTGATCTTCGCCAAGCCGGACGACTCGGCGCTGGCGGCAAGCACCGGCTCGACACCCGCATCTGCCGTGGCCGGACCCTACGACGGCGCGCCCTCACCCACGAGTGTGAACGAAGGTCCCGTGACGGTCACGCCGGGGACCCCAGGAACTGGGGATAGGTCACCAGCCCCTTCCGTGGCTAGCGGAGGCTCGCAGCCAGCAGCGACCGAAACTCGGCTGCCGGTACGGTCCTCGGCGATCTCGTTGCTCGCAGCTCTGATCGCAGTAGTGGTCGCGTTCGGTGCCTGGACATTGTCTCGCCGCCTCGCGCACACGCGCGACAAGATCGCGGACGTAGTCCCCGTCGACTCGCAGATCGCGACCGCATGACCGCGACGGCCGTCCAGCAGGGGCTCGAGGTCCGTGACATCGAGTTCTCGTACGGCTCGCTCCAGGTGCTGTTCGGCGTGGGCCTCGAGGTCGCGCCCGGCGAGGCCGTCGCGCTGCTGGGTACGAACGGCGCGGGAAAATCGACGCTACTCAAGGTGATCGCCGGACTCGCCCACCCGTCGGCAGGCACGGTCACCTTCGATGGTCGAGACCTCACTGCGTCGACCGCCGAGCAGCTACCGGACCTTGGCGTCGTCTTGATCTGCGGTGGCAAGGAGGTGTTCGCCGACCTCACCGTCGCCGAAAATCTCGAGGTGCAGGCCTACACCCTCCGGCGCCGAAATGGCTGGCTGGCTGCGCGCCGGAGTCATGTGCTTGACCTGTTCCCGCGACTCGCCGAGAGGCTGAAGCAACCGGCTGGCTCGCTTTCGGGAGGCGAGCAACAGCAACTCGCGCTCGCCAAGGCGCTGATGCTCGAGCCGCGACTGCTTTGCATCGATGAGCTGTCACTCGGTCTCGCGCCCATCGTCGTTCAGGGGCTTCTCGAGATCGTGCGCGACATCAACGCCACTGGGGTTGCGGTCGTGCTCGTCGAGCAAAGCCTGAACATCGCCGCATCGCTCTGCGAGCGAGCTGTCTTCATGGAGAAAGGCGAGGTGCGCTTCGTCGGTGCCACCGCCGAGCTCCTCGAGCGCGACGACATCGCCCGCGCCGTCTTCCTCGGAGAGGCATGAGCACATGAACTCTGGAGCGATCGCGTTAGGTATCTGTGATGGGATGCTGATCGGCTTGGTCGCGGTCGGCCTCGTCCTCGTCTACCGCGCCAATCAGTTCCTCAACCTCGCGCATGGAGTGCTCGGAGCAGTGCCCGCACTCCTCTTCGCGAAGCTCGTCGCGGAGCTCGGGTGGAGCCAATGGCTCGCGCTTCCCCTTGTTCTCGCCGTCGGCATCGCGACGGCCGTGGCCGTCGAGCGCATCTTCGTTGCGCCGCTGCGACGCAAGGGCGGATCCAACGTCGTGCTTCTGCTGCTCACACTCGGTGTGTCGCAACTCCTCCTTGCGCTGACGCTTCTGCCGGCGCTCCGGCCGGACGCGAATGCGATGGCCGGGCAGGGCTACCCCGTTCCTGTCGACTGGACCGTGAGGTTCGGTGGCATCAATTTCGGTGGGAACTACGTGGTAGCCGTTCTGCTGTGTCCGCTGCTCATTGCGGGGCTCACGCTTTTCCTCCGTTACTCGATGCTCGGCAAGCTGATCCGGGCTACGGCGTCAAACCCGCAAGCGGCGCAGACCTGCGGGATCCCGCCGCGATATGTGAGCGGTGTCGTTTGGGCGATCGCGGGAGCACTCGCTACTACGAGCGCGATTCTCTCCGCTCCCAGCGGTGGGCTAGGCGAGTCAGGCGGACTCGGTTCGGTGCAACTGCTGCTCGCGTTGGGAGCGGCTGCGTTCGGCGCCTTCGTCTCGATTCCCATGGCACTAGCCGGCGGTCTTCTGCTCGGCGTGTGCAACAGCATCGTCGTGGCGGAGACAGGCAATGCAGGTACCGCGCGGCTGGTGGTGTTCGTGCTCATCCTCCTCGTCATCACCTTGCGGGGACGCAGCATTGACAAGGTGTTCGCGATCCGTCGCAGCACGATGGATCCGAGCGCGGCTCCCGGTACGACCATCGCCAAGGCCCGCGGAGTCATCGCGTCAAATCCGATGCGCGCCCTGGCGATCGGCGGCCTTGCCATCGGCCTTCTCCTCCCGAATCTGCCGACGTTCAGCTCCCAGGGACAGCGCTTCGAACTCACGCTCATCCTCATCTACGCGATCGTGGGAGTCTCACTCACGATGCTCGTGGGCTGGGGCGGCCAGCTCAGCCTCGGACACATCGCAATCGTGGGAGTTGGTGCATTCGTCGCCGCGCGCCTGGCCGGTGACTCGTACAGCTTGGTGACGATCGTCCTCCTCGTCGCCGCGCTAGGTGCAGGAATAGCGGTGGTCATCGGTCTCCCCGCCCTGCGGGTCCGAGGCTTGACCCTCGCCGTGTCGACCCTTGGCTTCGCGGTCGTCGCAAGTGAGGACCTCTTTCGCAGCGAATGGTTCACGTCCAGCCGCGGCAGAGCGATTCCCATGGTGCCGGTCGAGATCCTCCGTGGC
>JAUZFY010000115.1 GCA_030840185.1 Microbacteriaceae bacterium
CTCCCGACTGCTCGGCGACATCCCGATCAACACCGGCCTGGTCATTCACTCTGACCGGGGATCGGCGCTCGGCAGGGTCACCTCCCGTGGCGAAATGCGTCTGGTTCGCGGCGACCGCGACATCTTCGGATTGCATGGCCGCTCGGCCGAGCAGCGACTGGCGATCGACATGCTGCTCGATCCGGAAATCGGCATCGTCTCGCTCGGCGGACGGGCGGGCACCGGCAAGTCGGCGCTTGCCCTGTGCGCAGGCCTCGAGGCGGTTCTGGAAAAGCAACAGCACAAGAAGATCATGGTGTTCCGCCCGCTGTACGCGGTCGGCGGTCAGGAACTCGGCTTCCTGCCCGGCGATGCCTCGGAGAAGATGAACCCGTGGGCTCAGGCGGTGTTCGACACTCTTGGCTCCGTGGTTTCCCAGAATGTACTCGATGAAGTCGTCGAGCGGGGGATGCTCGAGGTGCTTCCGCTGACGCACATCCGCGGTCGATCGCTGCACGACGCGTTCGTGATCGTTGACGAGGCTCAATCCCTCGAACGCAACGTTCTGCTCACGGTGCTCAGCCGAATCGGCCAGAATTCCCGCGTCGTGCTCACCCATGATGTGGCCCAGCGCGACAATCTGCGTGTCGGCCGCCACGACGGGGTCGCCTCGGTAATCGAAACGCTTAAGGGCCACGCGCTGTTCGGGCACATCACCCTGACCCGCTCGGAACGGTCGGCGATCGCCGCTCTCGTCACGGAAATGTTGGAGTCGAACGAACTGGCCTGACCGCCCGGAAAAAATCTGGTCTACCCCGCGCCGCGCTCGCAGCTCTGCGCGGGGTAGACAGCTTAGGCTCTAAGGGTGAACCTTCCCATGACCGCACTCCTCGGCGGACTGGCCGTTCTCACCCTTTGGGGATTCATCGCCCCCCGATCGCAGTGGCGAGTCCTGACGAGTTGGAGCCACCGGGACCCGCGGGGGAACGAGCCCGGTCAGGTCGTCGTCGGCATTCACCGAGTAGTAGCTGGCCTGGCCGTCGCGTCGCTCGCGTTCACCGGGGTGTCCATCGAGCAGGGGAGCAAACAACCCAAGGCTGTCCCCGTTGTGCGATCGACTGCCGACCCGGTGCGCCAGCTTTGGGGAACGCCGGATCCGGTCGTTGTCAATCGGGTGGTCTCACCGGTGACGACAGCACCGACGGACCTCGTTTCGCTTCCAGTGCTGCGCTTCCAGGGGATTGACGGCACGCATCGCGACCCCAGCTACCTCTTCAACTTGGGCACCTTTCAACCGCCGAATGCGAAGAAGGGCGACGGGTACGTCGGGTCTGACCCTGCCGTCGGTCTCACCGCGCTCGACACCTCGAATCTCGTTGTTCAGGTTCGGGCGGACGCCCGCTGCATCCCCAAACAGGTGCTAGTCCTCCAGTCGGCGAGCGCAGTCGTCGTCGCCGTCTACTACGGGCGTCCGGGCGGAGGGGTCGCCAACGGGGCCGACCTCGCCACCCTATGCAACGCGCCCGCATCGGGTTCGGTGTCCACCCTCATCCCGCTCCACCTGGACGCGCCGGTCGGCGGGCGGGCGGTAGTCAACCTCGACGGGGTTCCGGTCGCCCCGGCGGTGTCGAAGAACTGAGACCGGCACGGTAACGGGCCGCAGAACGGATCGGCCCCCGAACCGTGGTTCCCGGCCGATCCGTTTGGAAAAAACTAGACGGCGGCCTGTGCCTGCGGAGGTCGCGTCATCGACAACACGTCGAGCGCGGTGTCGAGCTGGTCGAGGCTGACCTCGCCCCGCTCGACGAACCCGAGGTCGATCACCGATTCCCGGATGGTGATCGCCTTCGTCACCGCGTTCTTGGCCACCTTTGCGGCCGCTTCGTAGCCGATGACACGGTTGAGCGGCGTGACGATCGCGGGGGAGGACTCGGCAAGCGCGCGTGCCCGCTCCTCGTTCGCCTGCAGGCCGTTGACCGTCTTGTCGGCGAGAGCCACGGTGCTGTTGGCGAGCAGCCGGATGGACTCGAGAAGCGCCGTTCCCATGACCGGGATAGCGACGTTCAGCTCGAAGGCGCCGGATGCCCCCGCCCACGCGATGGTCGCATCGTTGCCGATAACCCGCGCGGCGACCATGAGCACGGCCTCGGGAATGACCGGATTCACCTTGCCCGGCATGATCGAGGAACCGGGCTGGAGATCCGGAATGTTCAGTTCGCCGAGGCCCGTGTTCGGTCCGGAACCCATCCACCGCAGGTCATTGCAGATCTTGGTGAGGCTCACGGCAATTACGCGCAGAGCGCCGGATGCCTCGACGAGCCCGTCGCGGGCCCCCTGAGCCTCGAAGTGGTCTCGAGCTTCCGTAAGCGGCAGGCCGGAGTCGGAGGCGAGAAGAGCGATCACGCGCTGTGAGAAGCCGGCCGGAGTGTTGATCCCGGTTCCGACCGCAGTGCCGCCGAGCGGCACCTCGGCGACGCGCACGATGGTGGAACGCACCCTGTCGATGCCGTTGCGCATCTGCGCGGCGTACCCGGCAAACTCCTGGCCGAGGGTCACCGGGGTGGCGTCCATGAGGTGGGTGCGGCCGGACTTGACGACGGTTTTCCACAACTCCGCCTTGGTCTCGAGCGACACCGCAAGATGATCGAGCGCGGGGATGAGGTCGCCGAGAAGCGCCCCGGTGACGGCGACGTGCACGGAGGTGGGGAAGACGTCATTTGACGACTGTGATGCATTGACGTGGTCGTTTGGGTGCACCGGCTGTCCAGCGATGCGGGTGGCGAGAGTGGCCAACACCTCGTTGATGTTCATGTTCGAGGAGGTGCCGCTGCCGGTCTGATAGGTGTCGACCGGGAACTCGTCATGGTGGCGCCCGGCGATGAGCTCGTCCGCCGCGAGCGCGATGGCATCGGCGACGGTCGCATCGAGAATACCGAGTTCCTTGTTCACGACGGCCGCCGCTCGCTTGATGCGGGCTAGGGCGACGATCTGCGCCGGCTCGAGACCGGAGCCGGAGATCGGGAAGTTTTCCACGGCTCGTTGGGTCTGGGCACCGTAAAGCGCCGCGCTCGGCACCCGCACCTCGCCCATGGTGTCGTGCTCGATGCGGAAGTCGGAGTCCGGCGATCCAGAACTGGTCACGGCGATTGTGTTCCTTACTCTGATGGTGATGTTCGGTCGCAGACTAGATGCTGCCGACGACTATGTCTGGGACCGCCGTGCCCTCGAGCAGCAGGTAGTTTGCCCCAACGATAGCCAGCGTACCCGCGGCAATCGCGTCGCTGATGAGTTCCGAACTCTGAAGCAACTCGGACACGGTGTCCCGAAGGTGCTCTCGACCCACCTCGGTCGAGTCCGGAGCTTCGAGGCTTGTTTCCCCGCGCTTCACCCGCGTGACGGCCGGAATGATCTTTTCGATGAGGTGGTAGATATGGGGCGGGAGGGAAACGGCATCCGGCATCTGCGAGTCGATCGCCGCGCGCACGGCGCCGCACTCGTCGTGTCCCAGTACGACAATCAAGGGCACCTGTAGTACGGCGACGGCATACTCGAGCGACCCGATGACAGAGTCGGAAATGACCTGGCCGGCGTTGCGCACGACGAACAAGTCGCCGAGGCCCTTGTCGAAAATGATCTCGGCGGCGAGCCGCGAGTCGCTGCAGCCGAACAGCGCCGCGTGTGGTGCCTGTTTGCCGACAAGTTGTTCCCGACGTTCAACGTCTTGGCGCGGATGCCGGGGTTCACCGGCGACGAAGCGCTGGTTGCCCCGTGCCATCTCAGCCCAGGCCTTAGCCGGGGTGGGGATGGTGGTCGATTCGGTGTCAATAGTCACTTGGCCCCCTCAAGCTGGGTGGTGATTGCTCCGGCGAGTGTCGCGAATTCGGCGCGGGTCGCCGTTCCATGAAGCACAATGCTGCTCACACCTGTGACGGTGCTCAGCGAATAGGCGAAATTGCCGGCGTCCGCGGCGCTGCGACGGTCATAGGCCTTCCAGGTCAGGCCGTCGATGGTCACGTTTCCGGTCGACTGGGCTCCCTGAAGCTGGTTGGCCACCCAGGTCGGGTTGGCTTTGACGCCCTGAACGACACCGATGAACTCTTGGCTGGGGGTGATGAGGCCGATGGTCCAGGCCACTACGCCATCCGACCCGGTGTTAAGGCCGTCGGTGTTGGCCTTCCAGCTGGACGGTAGCGCGGGGGCGGCGAGGGTGTGGCCGACCTCCGGTTGCGACGCCACGGCGTCGCTTCGGTAGTTCACGGCCGGGGGCGGTGAGCCGTCGGGACGCACGACCACAAGTACGAGGAAGAGTACAACGGCCAAGGAGGCGGCAAGTGCCAGGACGAGATTGAGTAGTGTCTGGTTGGATCGGTGCCGTCGAGAACTATCGGCCTTGCGGGCCGCGGTTTCGTCCGGCGTCTCCGGACGCCCGAGTTCCGCGACGACGCGCGGGGCACGGCTCGGTTGATCTGCCACTTACTTCCTCGACATTCGGATGCGCTACTCGGCGGCGTTGTGCGCCGAGTCGGAGCTGCTCGTATCGGAGCCGGGCGACGCGGGGTTAGCAGAAGCAGGACTGCTCGAACTCAGGCGGGCCTTGTCGAGCCTGGCCTTGGCGCCGATGAGCCATTCTTCGCAGTGCTTGGCGAGGGCCTCGCCCCGCTCCCAAAGCGCGAGCGACTGTTCGAGGGTCGAGGAGCCCTGCTCGAGTTCATGGACGACGCGCACAAGCTCGTCACGAGAGTCCTCGTAGCTCAGTTCTGCGACATCGGCATTGGAGGTCACGCCGACGGAAGGGGTAGTTGCCACATAGCGATTCTACCCAGCCTCGCGTCGAGGCTCTCGGGCCTTACGAAATTACGGCGCCTGCCGTCCCGTCTGCGAGGGTGAGGAGGAGGGGAGTGCCGACCACGGCCTCCCGTGCGCTGCGCAGCACCCGGCCGTCGGGCAGCTGGGCAATGGCGTATCCGCGATCGAGGGTGCGCTGCGGCGACAGCGCGCGCAGATGGGAGCGCAGATCGCCGACCCGGATGAGTGAGTGCTCGACGAGACGCTCAATGAGTTCGTTGCTGCGCTGGACGTACCTGCCGAGCTCCTCCGCCCTCGAATCGATCAGCCACTGCGGATTCGCGACAACGGGACGCGACCTCAACTGTTCCAGCCGGTCGATCTCGATCCGCAAGCGAGCGGTCATTCTGGTGCCGATGCGTGCTCTGGCCTGCTGCACCCGGGTGAGTTCCTCCGCGACATCCGGTACAACCCGTTTGGCGGCGTCGGTCGGCGTGGAAGCGCGAAGGTCGGCGACGTCGTCGAGCAGCGGCCGGTCCGCCTCGTGTCCAATCGCGCTCACGATCGGGGTGACGCAGGCCGCGGCGGTGCGGACGAGGGCTTCGTCGCTGAAGACGAGGAGGTTCTGGAAGTCGCCGCCACCGCGGGCGATGATGATCACATCGACGTCGGGGTCCGCGTCGAGCGCTGTGAGCGCCGCGGTCACCTCGCGAGAGGCGCGATCACCCTGAACGGCCGTGTGAATCACGGTGAACTCCACCGCGGGCCAGCGCAACTGCGCGTTGCGAATGACGTCCTTCTCGGCATCGGAGTCCTTGCCGGTGATCAGCCCGATGCGCCCGGGCAGGAATGGGAGCGGACGCTTGTTCGGGACGTCGAACAGCCCTTCCGACCGAAGCGTCTGCCGAAGACGCTCGAGTCTCTCAAGCAGGTCGCCGATGCCAACGTGTCGCATTTCGAACACCTGCATGGTCAGCGTTCCGCCCTTGACCCAGTAGTTCGGCTTTACGAGGGCGACGACCCGGTCGCCTTGCTTCAAATCGGCCGGGAGCCTGACCTTGACGGACGACCACACTGTGAAGCCGACCGTGATGTCGGCGTTCAGGTCCTTGAGCTTGCCGTAGACATTGCCGCCGGACAGCCCCCACTGCGTGATTTCGCCCTCGGTCCAGACGGCGCCGAGCCGGTCGATATAGCCCTTGATCTTGCTCGAGAGCAGCCCGACCGGCCACGGGGCGTCCACCGTGGATGGGGCGCCGACTATCGTCATGCTTTGGCTGCCGTCATTCTGTGTCGCTCGCACGGCGCCGGGTCAGGAATCGCCGCCGACGGGCGGCTCGCCAACATATTCGTGGGCTTCCCTGGCAAGCTCCGGCCACAGTTGCAGGTCACTAACGCGGGCCCAGTTCCGGCCGGACTGACCGTGAACCGCAAATCGCTCGGCGATGCCGCGTTCGACCAGGTCTGCCGCGCGGGCCGGCGGAAGTTCGACCAGCAGGTCGTCCCCCTCGAGGCGAGCAAAGACCGTCCCGTGAACGAGGAGCCCCTCGGCGGCGACGGAGACGCCATCTTCCTCGCTGAAGGAGTAGACGAGTTCATTGAATCCCTCCGTCGCGGCCCTGCTTGCCATTTCTCCGCCTCCAAGCGTTTGCTCACTCCCGCGTAGAATCGTCGG
>JAUZFY010000123.1 GCA_030840185.1 Microbacteriaceae bacterium
GTTCCCGAGCCTCATCCAGCGGCATGATTCGGGTCGACACGTCGAGGTTCTGTCGCACAGCGTTGTTGGCGATCTCTTCGATTTCGCTTCGCGTCGCGATCGAGAGCGGCTTGTTCCAGTTGAAGTCCAGTCGCATGTAGCCGGCCCGGTTGTCGGATCCGGCCTGGTGTGCCTCGGGGCCCAGAACCTCCCGGAGGGCGGCGTGGATGAGGTGGGTCGCCGAATGCGCTTGCGTCGCCCCGCGGCGGTACTCCGGGTCGACGACGCTTGTCGCCGCGTCACCGACGCCTACCTCACCGCTTCGCACCTGCACCCGGTGGCTCACGAGCCCCTTAACCGGGCGCTGAACGTCGAGAACCTCGAGGTCGAACCCGGTGCCGACGATGCTTCCCGCGTCCGCCTCCTGGCCGCCTGACTCCGGGTAGAGCGAGGTCTCGGCGAGGATCACCTCGGCGATGTCACCCGCGACGGCTCTCGACACGGCCACGCCGCCGACGATGAGTCCGAGCACGGTCGTCTCGGTGTTGAGGTAGTCATAGCCGGTGAAGACGGTCTCGCCCAGCGCGCGGAAGCTGCTGTACACCGAAAGGTCGGCGAGCAGGGTCTTCTTGGCCTTGGCGTCGGCCTTCGCCATCGTTCGCTGCTCGAGCATGAGCCGGTCGAACGCCGGGCGGTCGACGGTGAGACCGGCCTCCTCGGCCATCTCGAGGGTGAGGTCGATGGGGAAGCCAAAGGTGTCGTGCAGCAGAAACGCGGTGTCGCCGGCCAGTTGCTTCGCTCCGGCCTCCTGCGTGCGGTTGACGGCGACGTCGAGGATGCTCGTGCCGCTCGCGAGGGTGCGGAGGAAGGTCTCCTCCTCTGCCGTCGCGAGGCGGTGGATGCGGTCGTAGTCGGTCTCGACCTCAGGGTAGGACGACTTCATGGCATCCCGGGACTCGCTGAACAGCTCGCTGAAGGTCGGGGCGTCAACGCCGAGGAGTCGCATCGAGCGAACCGTGCGGCGTAGAAGGCGGCGCAGGATGTACCCGCGACCCTCGTTCGACGGGGTGATGCCGTCCGACAGCAGCATCAACGACGAGCGAACGTGGTCGGCCACGATGCGCATCCGCACGTCATCATCGTGGTTTGCGCCGTACCGGCGACCCGAAAGCTCGGCCGCGCGATCAAGCACCGGGCGCACCTGATCGATCTCGTACATGTTCTCGACACCCTGCTTGAGGAACGCGACGCGTTCGAGCCCCATGCCGGTGTCGATGTTCTTCCGCGGCAGGTCGCCGAGAATCTCGAAGTCGTCCTTCCCGGTGCCGGCGCCGCGCAGATACTGCATGAACACCAGGTTCCAGATTTCGACGTACCGGTCGTCGTCAGTGGCGGGCCCCCCGTCCGCGCCATAAGCCGGTCCCCGGTCGAAGAAAATCTCGGAACACGGGCCGGCCGGTCCGGGCTGCCCGGTCGACCAGTAGTTGGATGCCTTGCCGAGTCGCTGAATCCGTTCGGCCGGCACACCCTGGGCCAGCCAGTGTCGGAACGCCTCCTCGTCGTCGAGGTAGATCGTGACCCAGAGGTCCTTCGGGTGGAAGCCGTAGCCGCCATCGACCTCCGAGGTGGTCAGCAGCTCCCAGGCATACGCGATCGCCTGCTCCTTGAAGTAGTCGCCGAAGGAGAAGTTGCCGTTCATCTGGAAGAACGTGCCGTGCCGCGGCGTCTTCCCGACCTCCTCGATGTCGAGGGTTCGGATACACTTCTGCACGCTCGTTGCCCGCGGGAACGGGGCGGGAACGAGGCCCGTGAGGTACGGAACGAACGGCACCATGCCCGCGACCGTGAACAGGAGCGTCGGGTCGTCGCTCACGAGCGAGGCGGACGGAACTACGGTGTGGCCGCGCTCGGCGAAGAAGTCGAGCCAACGCCCACGAATATCAGCGGTCTGCATGGTGGTCCTGAATCTGTGGCGCGGCGCACGGCACCGCGGGCGAAAGGTCTGTGTCGGGAACGATTAGCGCTTGGAGAAGTCCGAGAGCGCGCTCTCGGCATCCGCAACAGCGGCGCGGAGTTCCGCTTCCCGCGCCTTGTACCCGTCCACGACGGCGCTGGAGAACTCGTGGGCCCGGTTGTCGACGTCCTCGAAGAACCTCTTGCCCTCCGGCGTCTTGTTGATTTGATGCGCGGCGACGAACCCGAGACCGACTCCGACGATGAGCCACAGGATGTTCTTCATAGTTGCTCCCTTGAGACGAACGGATGTTGCGGGTACATCCAAAAGGCCAGCTTACTTTGCCCGGGACTTGGGCTTCAGCCCGCTCATCCCGGCTCGAACGGCGGCCGAGAACCCGGCAAGCTTGATGAGCGGCCCTCCCACTGTCGCGGCGAACAGGGCGATGAGCGAGGTCACGTTACCCGTCGCCTCCGCGATGCCACCGGTGATCGTGTCGACACGTGCCAGCTGCTTGTTCGTCTCGGAGATGGTGGTCGTTGCCTCCTCGAGAAGCGGGGTGACGTTGGTGCCGAGGTTGCGGATCGCCGTGCTCGCCTCGTCGAAGACCCGTCCGAGTTTGACGAGCGGAATCGCCAGGAGGCCGACGAGTACCGCAAAGACGCCCGCTGCGATGAGGCCGGCGATGTCACCACCAGTCATGAGTTCCACCAATCAGTGTGTTCGTTTGTCGTGTCCGAGCCCGGTCGCGTTAAGCACAGCAGGAGCGGATCCCCCGAAGGTGATCCGCTCCTACTGTAATCTGCCGTCCGACCGGAACGCTCCCGCGCCGGGCCGGTTACGAGGCGGGTGTTAGCGGGCCGCGTAGTACTCGACGACGAGCTGAACCTCACACGTGACCGGAACCTCGGCACGCTTCGGGCGACGCACGAGGCGGGCCTGCAGCTTGTCGATCTCGACCTCGAGGTACGGCGGGGTCTTCGGCAGCACGTCGACGTGACCGCCGGCCGCGGCGACCTGGAATGGCTCCATGCCCTCGCTCTTGGCGTGAACGTGAATGAGCTGACCCGGCTTCACGCGGAAGGAGGGACGGTCAACCCGCTGTCCATCGACGAGGATGTGGCGGTGAACGATCATCTGACGAGCCTGCGCCGTCGTGCGGGCGATAGCCGCGCGCACGATGAGGGCGTCGAGACGCATCTCCAGCTGCTCGACCAAGTTCTCACCGGTCAGGCCGGCTGCGCGACGTGCCTCCTCGAACTGGATCTTGAGCTGAGCCTCGCGAATGCCGTACTGGGCACGCAGACGCTGCTTCTCGCGAAGGCGAACGGCGTAGTCGCTGTCGGTCTTGCGCTTGGTGCGGCCGTGCTCCCCCGGGGGGTACGGCCGCTTCTCAAGGTACTTTGCCGCCTTTGGGGTGAGCGGAATGCCCAATGCCCGCGACAGGCGGGTCTTGCTACGAGTACGTGACTGGGTAGACACGGTTTCCTTTCGGTACTGAATCATCGGTCTTCAACAGGCGCCCGCGCCCACGGATTCATAGAACTCAGCTCTAACAGAACTCAGCTTCAATAAACTCCGTGGCGACGGATCAGATAGAAGAGGGATGTGCCATCGAGTACCGTCCGGCTAAAGGACAGATACCCCTCAGAACGAGTTCCGCAGCAGCCGCGCGCGAAACCCACCTGTAGGCGGGCTCAATGCTACCAGACCCGGCGCCGGTTCAGACCTCGTCTTCCCATCGGTCGACGAAGTTGCCGATCGCGGTGTCGCGTAATCGTGCGTCTCCCGCGAGTTCGGCCGCGGCGGCCACTTGAAGCGGCAACGCGAGGTGATGAATCGCCGCACGCGACACCACCTCGGAGTCGAAAACGCTCGCCAGTTCGGCGCGGTCGAAGGAGTTGAGCAGCGGCGCGACATCCATCGCCGGGTCCCCGACGCACATTGCGTCGAGATCGATAAGTCCCGACACCGCGTCACGCACCCAGAGCAGGTTGTGCAGCCCGAAATCGCCGTGAACCAGTGTCGGTTCGACGGACTCCTCCGCCTCAAGCACCGACTCGACGGCGTGTGCCGCGGCGCGGCGATGGCGCGGCGGAAGTCGACGGCCTATCTCGCTGGCGATCGACGGCCAGTCCCGCCCGCCACACCATTCGCGAACCCGGCGCAATCCGACCCCGTCCGGGACCGCCGTCGCATGAAGGCCGCCAAGCACGCGGCCGAGGGTCGCACCAACGGCAGACCACGGCTCGAGATGCCGTCGGCGACCGGGGAGATATTCGAGGGCGGCGGCCGACCAGTCCCGGCCCGATCGAATCTCGCCGATGACGGCGGGGGTCGCGACGGGAAGCGCAAGATGACTCGCCTCGCGGAGATTCTGCGACTCCCTCCCCGCCCGCTCGGCGTGCCTACCGCCGATCGACACCCGAATCACCGCCTCGCCGGGGAACAGCGCGACCCGGTGATATGCCCCGCGTGTGGCGATCGAGCGATCCCAGTCGAACTCCGGCCAGACGCCGGCGACCTGCTCCCACAACAATTCCGGATCGTCGTCGGCGTTCATTGGTCCGCTCTCGTCGCCTACTCGCCGTGGATGATTCGGCGGAGCTTCTGCAGGCGAGCGCTCACCTCGCGCTCGTTTCCGTGGTCCGTTGGCTCGTAGTACCGGGTCGACCGCAACTCGTCGGGCAGGTATTGCTGTTCCACGACGCCGAGCTCAGAGTCGT
>JAUZFY010000135.1 GCA_030840185.1 Microbacteriaceae bacterium
GTTCGAGGGAGATCTGGCCGTCGACAACGCCCTGGTAGAGCAGATCCATCCGGTGTTCGACCGAGCCGATTCCGTTCGGAATCTTGGAGAAGTCGCCGAGGCCCATGTCCTTCTGGCCCTTCATGCAGAACGGGCAATGGTCGGTCGAGACCATCTGAATGTCGTTAGTGCGAAGGCTCTGCCACAGGTGATGCTGATGGCCCTCTTCCCGCGACCGAAGCGGAGTGGAGCACACCCACTTGGCCCCCTCGAATCCGGGAGCGCCGAGCTGCTCCTCGAGCGAGAGGTACAGATACTGCGGGCAGGTTTCCCCGAACACGTTCTGCCCGCGACCCCTGGCGTTGGCGATCTGTTGGACGGCCTGCTTCGCGCTCACGTGCACGACGTAGAGCGGTGCACCGGTGAGGTCTGCGAGCATGATTGCGCGGTGCGTGGCCTCCTCCTCCGCCTGCCAGGGCCTGGTAAGCCCGTGATAGTACGGCGACGTGTTTCCGGCAGCGACCGCCTGTTGAACGAGAAGATCGATGACCGACCCGTTCTCGGCGTGCATCATGATCATCGATCCGTTGGACGCCGCCCGTTGCATCGCCTTGGTTATCTGCCCGTCGTCGGAGAGGAACACCCCCTTGTATGCCATGAACAGCTTGAAGCTAGAGACACCCTCCTTGAGCAACTCGTCCATTGCGACGAGCGATGAATCCTGCACATCGCTGAGGATCTGGTGGAACCCGTAGTCGATGGCGCACTGCCCGTCGGCCTTGGCGTGCCACAGGTTGTACTGGTCGATCACGTTCTCGCCGGCGTACTGCACGACGAAGTCGACGATGGATGTGGTGCCGCCCCAGGCGGCGGCCCGGGTTCCGGTTTCGAACGTATCGCTCGCGAAGGTTCCCCCGAACGGCATCTCCATGTGCGTGTGCGCGTCAATTCCGCCCGGAATCACGTAGCGACCCGTCGCGTCGATGACGGTGTCAACATTGGCCTCGAGGTCGAATCCCAGGAGGGTCGAGCCCGGCGCGAGCACGCCGGCGATGGTTTCGCCGTCGATGAGCACGTCCGCAGCTGCCGTCCCGGTCGAGTTGACGACGGTTCCATTCTTGATCAGCGTCTTCATGAACTGTCTCCTGTCTTACCGAGCTCGCAGGCTCGCTCGGCGCTGGGGTCGCGCAATCGCTGGCGCGATTGCCATAGCTCCACCGCGCTACGGCTTAGGGATGGACGTGTACGACTCCGGGCGGCGATCGCGGTAGAACTGCCAACTGTTTCGCACCGAGCGGATCATGTCGAGGTCGAGGTCCCGGATGACGACCTCCTCGATCTCCCCGCTTCCGTAGTCGCCGATGACGTTGCCCTGCGGGTCAACGAACTGGCTGTTGCCGTAGAACGTGACCGCGAGTTCGCCGTATTCGTTGTCCTCCCGACCGACCCGGTTGGGAGCGGCCACGAAGTATCCATTGGCCCCGGCAGCGGCGGGCTGCTCGATCTCCCAGAGGCGATTGGAGAGGCCGGGCTTCGTGGCATTCGGGTTGAACACGATCTGAGCCCCATTGAGACCAAGCTCGCGCCATCCCTCGGGAAAGTGCCGGTCGTAACAGATGTAGACGCCGAAGGGTCCAACCGCGGTGTTGAACACCGGGTAGCCGAGGTTGCCCGGGCGGAAGTAGAACTTCTCCCAGAACTTGTCGAGGTGCGGAATGTGGTGCTTGCGATACTTGCCGAGGATCGAGCCGTCGGAGTCGACGACAACTGCGGTGTTGTAGTAGACGCCAGGCATCTCCTCCTCGTAAATGGGGAGCACCATCACGAGATCGAGTTCCTTCGCGAGAGCGGCGAACCGCTGCACGATCGGCCCGTCGGCCGGCTCGGCGTAGGCGTAGTACTTGGCGTCCTCCGTGATGCCGAAGTACGGACCGTAGAAGAGTTCCTGGAAGCAGATGATCTGCGCGCCCTGCGCCGCGGCATCCCGGGCAAACTGCTCGTGTTTGGCGATCATGGAGTCCTTGTCACCGGTCCATGTGGTCTGGGTGATCGCTGCGCGTACGACAGTCATCTCGGCCTCCATTGCTGCTGGTTTTGTTTTGCTCGCCGTAACGGTTCTCGCGGGTATTTCGCTTATGGCGTTGGCGTAAACATAGGTGTGATTGCAATCTAGGGCAATCATCCGCGCTCCCGTGGTCAACGCATCCCGGGCGGACGCGGTTCCAGTCACAGAGGACGCAGGCGCAGCGACACGAGAGCCAGCACCCCGCAGATGAGGTAGAGCGCGGCCTGGCCATCGAGCACCACGACCACTCCGAGGCGATCGGCGACCAACCCCCCGAGCAGCAGCCCGACCCCCTGGGCCGCTTGAGCGGAGGTTCCGACGGTGGCGACCACGCGCCCCATCGCAAGCTGCGGGGTCACCGTCTGCAGCATTGTCATCATCCCGGCCCCGACCGCGACCGCGGGGATGCCCATCGCGATGAAGAAGGCGACATAGAAGGCAATCCGCGTAGTGACTGGCGAAAAGTTCCAGGTAGCGAGGGCGAGCACGCCGAACAGGATGAAGCCCCAGCCGATGAGCACGCGACTGCTGAGCCGGCGAGCGAGAACGCCAACGATGAGGCCACCGAGCACCCCACCGATCGCCTGGACCCCGCGCAGCAGACCGACCTCCGCCTCCGAGGCGTCCAGAATCCGAACGACGTACACGACGAAGAGCACAAGGAAGATCCCCTGCGCCACGGACGCCACCGCTTCGATGGCCAGCAGGGCAGATAGTGGGCGGTTGCGACGGATCGTCGCGAATCCGCCAAGAAGTTCGCGGACGAAGCCGACCGGATGCGCCGGCACCGCGTCACCGGCGGCCGTCGACACCGCGTCCGCTGCAGGCACCGGACGGCTCGGCCGGCTCAACCAGACCAGAATCGCGCTGAGCAGGTAGCTTGCGGCATCCAACATCACCACGCCGACGAGTCCTGAGGTCACGAATACGAGACCGCCGATCGGCGCCCCGACGAGGCGCGACAGGTTGTCACTCACCGCAATGAGGGAATTGGCCGAACCAAGCTGCGCGGTCGGCACGAGCCGCGGCAGCAGGGAATACCGCGCGGGATTGAACCCTGCGGCGAGCGCGGCCTGCACGGCGGCGATGACGTAGACGATCCAGATGCGGTCGGGAGTGACAAAAAGCAGCGGGAGAAGCGCGATCCCCTGCGCGACGTTCACGACGATCATGGTGCGGCGATGGTCGAACCGGTCCACAAACACACCGAGGAGTGGACCGAGAACGAGCACCGGAACCAACTCGGCCAGGAAAACAGTCGACGTGCCGATCGCCGAGCCGGTGATCGCAAACACGTACAGCGGCAGCGCAATCATGAGCAGCCAGTCCCCGGTATCCGAGATGAGGCCGCTCAACCAGACGAGACCGAATTCGCGCCCCCGAAGCGGAGACCGAACCTTCCCGGCCGAGGCGGTCATCGGGGCCGGCGCGGTCATCGGGGCGCGTCCGGGTGCAGGAATGCGGTAAGAGCGAGATGCACGATCTCGCTGCCCCCTGGTGGATCCGTCCGGGTAAGGGCGATGTACGGGCGGATGAGGTCGTCGAGGTGCCGGCCGAGCTCGTTGAGTTCGGCCGCCGTCATCCGAAGCGCATAGGTCGCGACGGACGCCGCCTCCCGCCATTCGGTCGGGATGTCGGCCTCCACGGCCAGCGCTTTCTTCTGCACCCGCGCGCTCTCGTCGATCTGACCCTCGGTGAGGAGCCTCTCGACCGCCCTCGTTGCCGGATCGTTCCCGTCCGCAGCGCGGAATTCGAATCCCGTGGCGGCGCTGCGCCAGGGACGTTCGCGCCCGTCGGTCGACTCGAGCGCCTCCACGAGACCAAACCGGGCGAGCGAGCGCAGGTGATAGCTGCAGTTCGACGGGGTGGAGCCGACGGCCGCCGCGCACGCACTCGCGGTCTGGGCGCCGAACGCCATCAGGTGATTGAGGATGGCCCGCCGCAGAGGATGGGCGAGCGCTCGCAAGGTCCGTGCGTCCGACACACGCTGTCGATCCTCGGGCTGCGCCCGCCGTTGTGCGGCGTGCGAAGCCGACTCCGATCCGGCAGATGTGAAAGACATGTTTCACACTATAGGAGCGCGCGGAGCACCAGTCCACCTTTCGCCTCGAACAGTGGACGAATTGGTCTCATCACTTGCCTCTCCTGGCTGAACCCCGCACCGGATTAGACTTGGCACCGACAGGCCCCCGCACCGGATGTGGTGCGGTGCGTCGTTCCGGGATCTGGGGCGGCAGGTCTACCGCCGGCCAGTAGCGCACGGCGAGCGACAATGTCCGCATACCTCCGGAAGGCCAACCGTGCCTGCTATCCCCCGCATTCCCGCCGCCCGTTTGCTAGTCGTCGGCGTCCTCTCCGCGGTGGCGCTCACCGGTTGTGCGACCGCCGCCGCGCCATCCCCCGCCCTCGGCGCCGCGGCGACTTCGACCAAGGCGCTCAGCATCGACAATTGCGGAACAACGGTCACCTTTCCGAAGACCGCACCCAAGCGAGTCGTGACCATCAAGTCAACATCGACCGAAATGCTGCTCGCCCTCGGTCTCGGCAACCGCATCGTCGGAACGGCCTTCCAGGACGGCCCCGTTCCGACGCAATGGAAGACTCAGGCGGCGAAGCTCCCGGTGCTCTCGACAAATGTTCCGTCCCAAGAGGTCACTCTTGCCGCGGAACCCGACTTCATCTATGCCGGGTGGGAGTCCAACTTCTCGGCCGACGGCGCCGGGACCCGCAGTGAACTGCAATCGCTCGGTATTCCGACCTACGTCTCCCCCTCCGCGTGCAAGGAGGTGGGCTACCAGCCGACGAAACTGAGCTTCGCCGACGTGTTCAGTGAGATCAACCAGGTTGCCGCGATCTTCCACGTCAGCGATCAGAAGGTGCTGGCCGACCAGCGTGCGACGCTCGAATCCATTCCCAAGGACACACGCGGACTCAGCGCCCTGTGGTTCTCCTCGGGATCATCGACTCCGTACGTCGGCGCGGGAATCGGGGCGCCGCAACTCATCATGAACACGATCGGGCTCAAGAACATCGCGGCGGGCGTCAAAGACACCTGGACCTCGTTCAATTGGGAGTCCGTCGTGCAAGACAACCCAGACGTCATCGTGCTCGTCGACGCCAGCTGGAGCACCGCTGCAAAGAAGATCTCCGTGCTCGAGGGCAACCCAGCGACCGCGAATCTTCCCGCCGTGAAGAACCACCGCTACCTGATAGTCCCGTTCGCCGCGAGCGAGGCCGGGGTG
>JAUZFY010000152.1 GCA_030840185.1 Microbacteriaceae bacterium
AAGTCGTTTCCGGTTCCGTGTCCCTTGGTGAAGTGCAGGTCAGCCATTGTTCAAGAGTAGTTGCCATGCGGCATCCACCCGGTCCGGGTCGTCGGAACCCAGCCAGTTCGTTCCCGGATAACGCTTGAACCACCCGACTTGCCGCCTCGCATACTTGCGAGTGAGCACGCGCGTCTCGTCGATGGCCTGTTCCTCCGTCAGCGCGCCTCGCAGCTGCGCGATCGCCTGGGCATATCCGATGGCACGAGCCGCAGTGACACCGAGTCCGGCGCGATCAAGCGACGCCGCCTCTTCGACGAGGCCGTCCGCCCACATCCGCGACACCCTGGCGTCGAGTCGCGGAACAAGTTGCTCGCGGGGAGTCGTGAGGCCGACGGTGGTGGTCTGCGGCGTCCAGAGCGATGACTCGTCCGGCAGCCCCGATCCGAATGGTCCCCCGGTCAGCTCCACGACCTCGAGGGCCCGGACGATGCGGCGACCGTTGTGCGGTCCAATGGCCTCGGCTGCCCGCGGGTCAACCTCGCGCAACCGTCGGAACATCATGCCGGGGCCCTCGGCGTCGAGCTGTGCCTCCAGCCGCTCCCGGATGACCGGGTCGGTGCCCGGAAATCGGAAGTCGTAGACGACAGAGGAGACGTAGAGTCCGGAACCGCCGACGAGGATCGGTGTGGCGTTCCGTCCGAGGATGTCCTCGATGGCCGCGCGGGCTTCCGCTTGGTACCCGGCGACGCTCGCCTCGTCGGTCGGATCGAGCACGTCGAGCAGGTGGTGCGGGACGCCCCGCCGCTCGCCGACAGCCAGCTTGGCCGTGCCGATATCCATTCCGCGGTAGAGCTGCATTGCGTCGGCGTTGACAATTTCCGCCGGGCGACCGGACGCAGCGAGTCGCTCGGCCAGCTCGAGCGACAGGGTGGACTTGCCGGTGCCCGTCGCACCGACGATGACGACGAGCATCGCCGCTAGCGCTGCCCGTCGTTCAGGTCGTAGATCGGAATCGTCGCGCCGGCCGGCTTCCCGATGCGCAGGGTCGGTAGCCCGAGCGAAACCCGCCCGCTGCCGCTCACCGCGCCTGACGGTGCCGGAACGCCACAGGAGTCGGCGTCGGCTCGGTCCCAGGCGTCGCCGGCTCTGGTACGCCGGATGACGAGAGGGCTTCCGTCCGCCGAGTCGGCGAGCAAATAGAACGGCTTCGCCTCGGAGATGGTCACCGTGACTACGTCGCCGGGGCGCGGCACCTCGCTGTGCGGGGTGACTTCGAAGTGCACCAGCCGGCTGTCCTCGGCCCGGCCGGACAGGCGGTGCGTGTCGGCATCCTTCGAGCCCTCGGCGCCGACCAGAACCTCGACCTGTGTGCCGACGAGCTTCTGGTTCTCCTCCCAGGAAATGCGGTCCTGAAGGGCGGTGAGCCGCTCGTAACGCTCTTGCACCACCTGTTTGGGCACCTGATCCGCCATGGTTGCCGCCGGCGTTCCCTCCCTGATCGAGTATTGGAAGGTGAAGGCGGTCGCGAACCGAGCGAGCTCGACGACGCGAAGGGTCTCTTGAAAGTCCTCTTCCGTCTCGCCGGGGAAGCCGACGATGATGTCCGTCGAGATGGCGGCGCCCGGGATCTTGGCGCGCACCCGGTCGAGGATGCCGAGGAATTTCTCCGAGCGGTAGCTGCGCCGCATCGCCTTGAGGATGCGATCAGAGCCGGACTGCAACGGCATGTGCAGTTGCGGCATCACCGCGGCGGTCTCGGCCATCGCATCGATCACGTCGTCGGTGAAGGCCGCGGGGTGCGGGCTGGTAAAGCGGATGCGCTCGAGACCCGGAATCTCGCCCGCCGCCCGAAGCAGCTTGCTGAACGCCTGACGGTCTCCAAACTCGACGCCGTACGAGTTGACGTTTTGGCCGAGGAGCGTGACCTCGACCGCGCCGTCCTCGACGATGGCCTGAATTTCGGACAGGATCTCGCCGGGTCTGCGGTCTTTCTCTTTTCCGCGGAGCGCCGGGACGATGCAGAAGGTGCAGGTGTTGTTGCACCCGACAGATATGGAGACCCAGCCGCTGTAGGTTGACTCGCGGCGAGTGGGAAGCGTCGACGGGAAGACCTCCAGCGATTCGAGTATCTCGAGTTGGGCCTCCCCGTTGTGACGCGCCCGCTCGAGCAGGGTCGGCAGGGATCCCATGTTGTGGGTTCCGAAGACCACGTCGACCCACGGGGCCTTTTCGAGGATGACGTTCTTGTCCTTCTGGGCGAGGCAACCGCCGACGGCGATCTGCATTCCCTCGTGCTTCTGCTTGACCGAGGCGAGGTAACCGAGATTGCCGTACAACTTGTTGTCCGCGTTCTCGCGCACCGCACAGGTATTGATCACGACGACATCCGCGTGCCCGTCGTCCGCCCGTACATAGCCCGCCGCCTCGAGCGAACCACTCAGCCGCTCCGAGTCGTGCACGTTCATCTGGCAGCCGAAGGTGCGCACCTCATAGGTGCGGGCGCGGGTGCCGGTTGCGGGCGGGGTGGTCATCGTCATGATTCCCAAGCCTAATCGAGGGGAGAGCGACCTAATCGAGGAAAAAGCCGATCGATGGAACGGCGGTCAGGCTCTAGTGCCGGTTGCCGTCACCTTGATCAGCGGAATCGCACCCCGCCGGCCCTCGAGGACAGCGCCTCGTCGATCGCAGCGCGGACGACCGACGAGTTGTAGCCCTTGCGGGAGAGGAACCCGTGCAGTCGTCGCTTTGCCGTTTCGAGATCGTAGGAGCTGAGCTGCCCGGCTCGCTTGACCGCGAGCTCCGTCGCCCGTGACTGCTCGTCGTCGTCGTCGATTTGCTCGAGAGCCGAGTCGATGTGTTGTTGGTCGATGTGACGGCGGCGCAATTCGGCGATGATCGCCCCCCGACCGAGGCCCTTGCGCTCGTGCTGGGTTCGGACAAAGGTCTCAGCCAGCGCCGCGTCGTCGAGCAGCCCAACGCCCTCGAGTCGGTCGAGTTCCGCCTCAACGGTTTGCTCGTCAAGCTCGCGAGCCAGGAGCGTCTTCTGCAGTTCCCAGCGGGATAGGCCTCGTCTCGTCAGGGCGTGCATGCTTACGTTCTCGGCGCGCACCTCCCGACGCCGTTCGCCCTTGCCATTCGCGGAAGAGCCGGCCTCAGCGACCAGCGCGTCGAAAGGCTCCTCGTCGAGCGGCGCCTCGGTGGACCACGTCTCGATCGGTGCAGGGTCCGGCGACGGCGGCGGTACCACTCCGGGCAGGTACGTCACCCGGGCCAGACCGTCGCCGGAAATACGGCCGTCGCCGGAAGCCACGACCTACGCCCCGACCGCTGTGCGGTTCTGCTGCGCGGCCGCGGTCTTTGCCTCTGCCGCGGTCGCCCGTGCGCTCTTCGCCGGGGTGGACGCCGGCGAGAGAGTTCCCGCTGACTTCGCTGCAGCGAGTTCGGCGTTGGCATCGGCCTTCGCCTGTGTCGCCGCCACCGCGGCCGCTTTTGCGTCCACAATGATTCCGAGTTTGGTCTTGATCTTTTGTTCAATCTCGTTGGCGACAGCGGCGTGCTCGATGAGGTACTTGCGCGAGTTCTCCTTGCCCTGTCCGAGCTGATCACCCTCGTAGGTGTACCAGGCACCGGACTTTCGCACGATCTCGTGCTCGACGCCGAAGTCGATCAGGCTGCCCTCGCGGGAGATGCCGGTGCCGTACAGGATGTCGAACTCCGCCTGCTTGAACGGCGGTGCCATCTTGTTCTTCACGACCTTGACCCTGGTGCGGTTACCGACGGCATCGGTTCCCTCTTTGAGGGTCTCGATCCGACGAATGTCGAGTCGCACCGAGGCGTAGAACTTGAGCGCCTTGCCGCCGGCGGTGGTCTCCGGTGAGCCGAAGAACACACCGATCTTCTCGCGCAGCTGGTTGATGAAGATCATCGTGGTGTTGGTCTGGCTCAGGCCGCCGGTGAGCTTGCGCAGCGCCTGGGACATGAGTCGGGCCTGAAGGCCGACGTGCGAGTCCCCCATCTCCCCCTCGATTTCCGCGCGCGGCACCAGTGCCGCCACGGAGTCGATCACGACGAGGTCGATCGAGCCGGAGCGGATGAGCATGTCGGCGATTTCGAGCGCCTGCTCTCCCGTGTCCGGCTGGGAGACAAGGAGAGCGTCGATGTCAACGCCGAGGGCCTTGGCGTACTCGGGGTCGAGCGCGTGCTCCGCGTCGATGAAGGCGGCGATTCCGCCGGCTCGCTGCGCGTTTGCAATGGCGTGAAGGGTGAGCGTGGTCTTACCGGAGGACTCCGGCCCGTAAATTTCCACGATGCGACCCCTCGGGAGCCCACCGATGCCGAGCGCGACATCCAGTGCGATCGATCCGGTCGGGATCACGGCAACGGGAGCACGCTCGTCGCTGCCGAGGCGCATCACGGAGCCCTTGCCGAACTGGCGGTCGATCTGGGCGAGGGCGGTTTCCAGGGATTTTTCGCGATCTGCCACTGACGGCATGTGATGCTCCTTCGGTCTCGCGCAGTCGAACTGCGCAGTGGTGCGCCTATAGGCTGCCGTTTCGCCAAAGCACCGATCCTGCAAGGAGCTTCTGGCCTGCGACAAGGCTGTTGTTGGCGGCTAATTCCAACGAGTGTGACGGTACGCCGGACCGGTGACATTCCTGTCGGAGGTTGGCGCACGGTGCACAACACGTCGGTGTTTCCGCTGTGAAGGAGACTACGCCTCCCCGAAGACATGTTCGAATGTTTTTCGGGGCGTGTCGGCGCCGATTCGAAAAGTTACCGAGCCGGTGGTGGTTGCCCCACCCCGTGCCAGCGGGCCTCCGGCACGCCGGCGGCCCGGCAGAGAGCGATCCAGGTTGCCCGGATGTCGACGCCCTTGGCGAGCGCCTCCTCCGCCGTGAGATCGCCGAGGTCCCCCAAAACCAGGTCATGCACGAGGGTGCGGCCGTGCGCCGCCCCGAACTCATCGGTCACGGCTGTCCAGAACTGGGTCAAACGCATGGACTAAATCTTAACGGCGTGATGCCCGGCTTTCTCTCGAAAGCCGGGCATCAGCGGTGTCTGGTCGAACCGGCACACCGTCCGGCTCGAAAAAAGTCTTTAGTGGCTGACCAGTCCCGGATCGAAATCCTTGACAAGGTCATCGGGAACCGTATCGGGAATGATGTTGATTCCTTCGATCACCGCGAGACGGTCGCCCACCTCACGCATGATGACCGAAATCGGTGTTTCGAGTGCATCCGCAACCGAAGCGAGAATTTCGGAACTTGCCTCTTTCTGGCCTCGCTCCACCTCGCTGAGGTAGCCGAGAGCAACACTTGCCTTACTCGCGACCTGACGAAGAGTACGACCCTTCTGCAGGCGGAAGTCCCGGAGCACGTCACCAATTTCTTGACGGACTAAAACCATTGGACCCTCCTCCTTTGAATTACGACTACACCAACGACAACTCGACACGACCCGAAGGAATTCCCGCCGATGGAGCAATAACACTAAACCATCGATTAGACAAACTCTAACCAGAGCGGTCTGTGTGACGGTTGTGAATCGTAGCGATGTAACGAGATCGAAATCAGAAGGATTCCGCGCCTAACCACCCGTCGAGTCGAGCACCGCGCTCAACTGCTTCAGCGACCGATCGACGGTCTGGCTGCGCACCGACTGTCGATCACCCCCGAGCTCGAGGCGAAACGCGGTGGACGCGTCACCGATGGAGACGCCGATGTAGACAGTACCGGCAGGCTGACCGCCCTGGCCACCGGGTCCGGCAACGCCGGTGGTCGACAGGCCGACATCCGCTGGAACGCCCCCGATTGCCAACGCGACCCGAATGCGGCTCGCCATCTGGCGGGCGACCTCCGGATGCACGGGACCGTGCTCCGCGAGCAGGGCCGCATCGACACCGACGATCGTGTGCTTCAGTTCGGTGTTGTAGGCGACCACGCCACCGTTGACAGTGGCCGATGCCCCCGGCACCCGGATCAACTCGGCGACGAGCAGTCCGCCGGTGAGCGACTCGGCGACGGCGATGGTGAGTCCGCGGTCGATCAGGGTCGCAATGACGTCGGCTGCGACATCCGTCATCGGGTCATCTCTTCCATCTGGACGTATCGAGGGAGCTAGGTCGCTCGGCGGTTCTGCTGCTGATACTTCACAAAGAAGTCGACACCGGAGACGGCGGTGAGAACCACCGCGATCGCGAGAAGAATCCAGGCAAACCAGTGCTCCCACTCGCCGATGACGGTCCAGAACGGGAAGAGCAACAGGGAGATCGCCACCGCCTGCAGCACGGTCTTGAGCTTCCCGCTCGCAATGGCCGGCACGACTCTGGTGCGAATCACCGCGAGCCGGAAGATAGTGATCCCGAATTCCCGGATGAGGATGACGATCGTGACCCACCACCACAGTTCGCCGAGGATCGAGAGGGAGACTATGGCTGAGCCGATGAGCACCTTGTCGGCGATCGGGTCAAGGATCTTGCCGAAATTCGTGACCAGATTCTGCCTGCGGGCGAGGAGTCCGTCGACGGTATCGGTGACAATCGCGATGACGAAGAGAGCGGCGGCGGCGTAGCGCATCGGGCCGAGCCGTCCGTCGTCGGCCAGCAGAAGCCAGATGAATGCCGGAGCCATGAAGATGCGAACCACGGTCACGATGTTCGCGACGTTGCCGGTGCTCGCCGGCGTATCGCCCGCTCGAGCGACCCTCCCCCGCATGGGGTTCGGTCGTTTCGATGGCGGCTCGAGGTGGTCAGGCAGCGCCACGAATTACTCCCTGCCGGTTAGCTTCCAGGCGTCCTCGTCCTCCGAGGAATCGTCCACCTCATCGTAACCGCTCGTCATGCTCGCCACCGGATCGTTGCCGACGGGGTCGGCGGAATAGCGGTCGTCGGTCGCGGTGGTCGCTGGGCCGTCCTCGCCACGCAAGCGGGCGAGGACCCCGGGAAGCTGCTCGGGGGCGACGAGCACGTCGCGAGCCTTTGAACCCTCCGAGGGGCCGACGATCTCGCGGGACTCGAGGAGGTCCATGAGCCGGCCCGCCTTGGCAAATCCGACCCGGAGCTTGCGCTGTAGCATCGACGTCGAGCCGAACTGGGTGCTGACCACGAGTTCGGCCGCGGCAAGAAGCACCTCGAGGTCGTCCCCGATGTCGCCGTCGATCGCCTTCTTCTCGGCCTGGGACGCGACATCCTGGCGGTAGACCGGCTGGGCCTGCCGGGTGACGTGCTGCACGACCGCGGCGACCTCGCTCTCGGTCACCCACGCCCCCTGAACCCGGATGGCCTTTGAGGCCCCCATCGGGAGGAACAGTGCGTCGCCCTGCCCGATGAGCTTGTCGGCCCCCGGCTGGTCGAGGATCACCCGGGAGTCGGTCATGCTCGACACCGCGAAGGCGAGGCGGCTCGGCACGTTCGCCTTGATGAGGCCCGTGACGACGTCGACCGACGGTCGCTGGGTTGCGAGCACGAGATGGATTCCGGATGCTCGTGCGAGCTGGGTGATTCGCACGATCGAGTCTTCGACGTCTCGCGGGGCGACCATCATGAGGTCGGCCAGCTCGTCGACGACGACGAGGAGGTACGGGTACGGCTTGAGCGATCGCTCGCTGCCGGCCGGCAGAACAATCTCGTCGGCGACGACTGCCGCGTTGAAGTCGTCGATGTGCCGGAAGCCGAAGCTGGCGAGGTCGTCGTACCTCATGTCCATCTCCTTCACCACCCAGGCGAGCGCCTCCGCCGCCTTTTTCGGGTTGGTGATGATCGGCGTGATGAGGTGCGGAATGCCCGCATAGGGGGCGAGCTCGACCCGCTTCGGGTCGATGAGCACCATCCGCACCTCTGAGGGCTTGGCCCGCATGAGAAGCGACGTGATCATCGAGTTGACGAAGCTCGACTTTCCGGAACCGGTGGAACCGGCGACGAGAAGATGGGGCATCTTGGCGAGGTTGGCAACGACGAACCCGCCCTCGACATCCTTCCCGAGCCCGATTGTCATGGGGTGAACGCTCGAGGTACTCGCCTTCGAGCGAAGCACGTCGCCGAGGGACACGATCTCGCGATCGGCATTCGGGATCTCGACCCCGATCGCGCTCTTCCCGGGAATCGGAGACAGGATGCGTACTTCGTTGCTCGCGACCGCGTAGGAAAGGTTCTTGGTCAGCGCCGTGACGCGTTCGACCTTCACGCCCGGGCCGAGTTCGATCTCGTAGCGCGTGACCGTCGGGCCGCGGCTGAATCCGGTGACGCGGGCATCCACCTGGAACTGCTTGAGCACTTCGGTGATCGCCGCGACGATGACGTCGTTGGCCTCCGAGCGCGACTTGGGAGGCGTGCCGGGCACGAGGGTCGCCGCCGAGGGGAGCCGGTACGGCAACGCCGGTTGCGTCTGGTGCGGAGAATCAAACTCGCCGAGCTCGCCCTTGGTGGACGCGGTATCGGCGAACCCGGGAAGAAGGTCGGCGACGAGCGGACCGTCGTCCCGGATGCCGGTGACCGGGGCCACCTCGCCGGTGAATCTCTTCACGGCATTCTCGGCCTCGACAAGCTCGTCGATGAGGCGGGTGCCGATTTCGTCCTCGCGTCTTGTCCGGTCGATGACCTCGGTCTCGGTGGAGTCCTTGTTCAGCACCGGGCTGTCGAAGGCCGGCTCGTCCTTGGACTTGCTGCGACGCCACCACGGCAGCGGACCAGAATCGTCGGCGTCGGCGTCGAGGTTGAGGTCATCGAGGGTCCCGAAGGATTCGGTGCCTCCGGTAAACCCCTTTTGAAGCACCGCGGTCTTCGGCTCGGCGGTCGGCGCGTCGAAGAGGTAGGCGTAGAGCTGCCGCAGCCGGGCCCCGATACGGTTCGGCGGGGTCTTCGTGATGATGAAGATCGAAAACAGAAGAAGCACCGACACGATCGGGGTGGCGAGCCATGCCGTACCGAGCGTCATCAGCGGTGCGGCGAGCACCCAGCCGACAATGCCGCCGGCGTGCGCGAGAACTGCCATCCCCTTCGACGGTTGCGGCGCGCCACCAAAAATATGGCAGAGCGAACTCACCGTGGTGAGTAGCAGGGCAAGTCCAATCCCGATGCGGCCGTTGTCGTGAACGGACGACGGATGCCGGAACAGCCAGACGGCGAACAGCAGCATGATCACCGGGAGCGCGAAGGCGACCCGGCCGAACAGCCCGCCGAATGTGTAGGAGTCGAGCGCGATGGCAACCGGATCCGTGGGGTTGAACCACTCAACGACGACTCCGAGCACCGCGAGGACGAATAAAAAGAACGGGAAGCCATCTCGACGCTCATCCTTGGCAAGAGTCTCCTTGCCGAGGACCCGCGCCGCACCGCCGACGATATGGGCGAGGCCGAGCCAGACCGAGCTGAAGAAACCGTGTTCCGGCTGCGGTGTGACGACGGGCATCTTTCGGGTAGTACCCTTGCCGGTTGGTCGACTCGAACCGCGCGCCGTTGTGCGGACACGCGGGGTCGACTTTGAGCTCGTAGCCATGTGTTCAACGGTAGCGCTGGGAGGCTGACGAGACCGTCTCGACACGCAAGACGGAACCCCCGTCAGTAGCGGATCGCGTCGATCACCTTGAACCGAACTGCCGCGACCGCGGGAAGAAGCCCCGCAAGAACACCGACGGCCATGGCGCAGACCAAGCCGAGGACGGCAGCCTCGATGGGGAATGGCGGAAGATCGATCGTGTTGCCCTGCGAGATCTTGCCCTGCACCCACGGATTCTCCACGATGGCAACGGAAACGGCGACCCCTGCGGCGCCGGCCACGAGGGTGGCGACGACGCTCTCCATCATCACGGCGAAGAACACCCGGCCTGCTGTCGCGCCGAAGCTGCGCCGGATCCCGATTTCCCTGATGCGCTGGCGCACGGTGACGAGGGAAATGTTCACGAGGCTGAGCGCGCCGAGAAACAGCACGAGTCCGGCGACGCCGCCTACCACGATCTTGACCGGCCCGAGCTGGTCTCCCCCGTACGCGAGGTAGTCGTTTCGATTGACCTGAACCGTCACGCCGCTACCCGCAGCGGCGAGGACATCGCGCCTGATGAGTGGCGAGAGCGCCGTGGCGAGGGACGGCGGTACCCACGCCTCGAATTGCAGCTGGTCCTGCCCGGGCGATGACGATGACGCGGCCGAGGCGAAGGCCGACGTCAAGAGGTACATGGCTGGCTGGTCATTGCCGTACGGCATTCCGGCGATTCCGGTAATGACCGCGGAAACGGGATGCGGGCCAAGCAGCTTCACCGTCGGGTGAGTGCGCAAATCGGGCGACCCGAGCCGCCGCCAGAATGCCTCGTTCACCACGAGCGCGGGTGCTAGCCGGCGCTCGTCCGACTTCACGAACCACGACCCCGCGGTCATGGAAATCCGGTGCATCACCAGGTAGTCGACATCGACAGCTGTCGTGTTCACCTGCAGCGCTCCCGTCGCCGACTGCACCTCCCGAGAGCCGTTGACCACGCTCGAGTGGTACTTCACCTTGTACCGCGCGGCGACATTCTCGAAGGCCGTCGTGACCGCTGCTCGGTCGATTGCGGCACCGATGTCGGAGAACACATTGATGGCGAGCATCGCCGGGCGACCACCAGAGCGTTCGCTCGACTCTCGCAGCGCCTGCTCGGCGATCCCGCCGAGCCCAGCGACGGACGTGATTGCGGCGACGGCGACGGCGACACCGATGAGGCTGAGCAGCACCCGGGTCTTGTGGATTCGAACCTCGGCCCAGGCTTCGGAGAGAGAGCCCACAAAAGCGGCGCCCGGCGACTGCCGCTTCATGCGGCCCTTCATCAGACGCTCTGCCGCTCGGCGAATTCGAACACTCGCTGAACATCCACGCTCGAGAGCACGCCGCGGTCGAGGCGATAGTGGCGCCGGGCACGGGCCGCAACGTTCACGTCGTGGGTGATCGTGATGAGCGCCGCGCCGGACGACTCGGCGACCTCATCGAGCAGTGCCATCACGCTCGCACCGGTCTCGATATCGAGCGCCCCGGTCGGTTCATCGGCGAGGATCAGACGGGGGCCGCGCACGAGCGCTCGCGCGATGGCCACCCGCTGTTGCTCGCCCCCTGACAGCTTCTCCGGGATGGACTCCAGCCGCCTGCCAAGCCCAACCCGCTCGAGCATTTCGATGGCCAGGCGCTTGCGGTTCCAGAATGCTCGTCCGGTCGCGTAGAGCATCGGCGTCATGACGTTCTCCAAAGCCGTTCGCCCGCTCAAGAGGTTGAATTGCTGAAAGATAAAGCCGATCTCGGCACCTCTCGACCTGTCTCGCTCGTTGGCCGAGAAGTCGCTCGTGAGACGATCGTCGAAGTAGATGCTGCCGGAAGTCGGGCGGTCGAGCAGTCCGAGCAGATTGAGGAGCGTCGACTTTCCGGATCCGCTTCGACCGACGATGGAGACGTGGTCGCCGACCGCTACTTCGAGGTCGACCCCTTTCAGGATCTCCAGAACCTCCTCATCCGGCAGCTCGACCGAACGA
>JAUZFY010000043.1 GCA_030840185.1 Microbacteriaceae bacterium
GATCTCGCGCAGCCGTTGCAGCGCCTCCCGCACGGGTGTGCGTGACACCCCGAGCTCTTCGGCGAGTTCGACGTCACTGATCCGCTGCCCTGGGAGCAAGCGCCCCTCGTGCACGGACTGCAGGATACTGTCGAAGACAGTATTGACGACGCGGCTCGTCGCGAACGTTTCGGGCTCTCCGCCCGATGCGCTTCCATCCGCCGTTGGATCCTGCGGTCCCGCCTCGCCCACAGGGAAACTGTACCGGGCGGCGATCCACGGGGTGAGCGCCCGGCTGGGCCAGATTGGGTTCAGAAGATCATCGGACGATCGTCATCGTCCTCGACTTCGACGTCCAGATCGACCACAACAGGCACATGGTCGCTCGGGGCATCACCCGTGCGCTCGTTGCGTTGGATGCTTGCCCCGGTGACGAGGTCGGCAAACGAGCGGGAACCGAGGATGAAGTCGATGCGGAGCCCCTCGTTGCGAGGGAATCGCAGCTGCTGGTAGTCCCAGTAGGTGAAGCCTTCCGGTACCCGTTCGCGCACGACGTCGGTCAGACCGACGGCCGCGAACTCGGCGAACGCCGCCCGCTCGGGGGGTGAGGTGTGCGTCGTCGAGCCAAACGGCCAGGTCGGCCACACGTCGGTGTCGAGCGGGGCGATGTTCCAGTCGCCCATGAGTGCGAGCGGCTGTTCTGGTCGCTCGGCGAGCCAGAGCCGGGTGTCGCCAGCCAATCGGGCGAGCCAGTCGAGCTTGTAGGCGTAGTGGTCATGTTCCAGGTCCCTGCCGTTCGGCACGTAGAGGCTCCACAATCGCAGATCGTTCACCGTCACCGCCATGGCGCGAGCCTCGAGCGGCAGTATGCCGTCGGCATCCGGTTTGCCGAATCCGGGAGCGGAGGGAAAATCGCGCTCGATGTCGGTCATGGGCAACCGGCTGGCGAAGGCGACACCATTCCACTGGTTGTGACCGTGCATCTCGACCTCGTAACCGGCCTCCTCGAACTGCTCGAAAGGAAACTGGCTCTCCTTGCACTTGATCTCCTGCATCGCGAGAACGTCGATGTCTTCCCTGCCGAGCCAGTCAACGACTCGTGCCACCCTCGACCGGATCGAATTCACATTCCAGGTTGCTACGCGCATCCTCCAACGCTAATCGCTCGCCAGAGGATTCAAACCGCGCCGCCGTTCGCGCCGCGTGGTGCCCGCAGTTAAAGCGCCGGGACGTTCCCCTGCCCTAAAGTGAACTGCGTGACCGACGCGAGACAACAGCTCATCAATTTCATCTCCGAGGAGGCCGTCTTTCACGGCGACTTCACGCTGACCAGCGGCAAGAAGGCCAGCTACTACGTCGACCTCAGAAAGGTGAGCCTTGACCACCGGGTCGCTCCGCTCATTGGTCAGGTGATGATCGATTTGATAGCTCCGCTTCCTGATGTCGTCGCGGTCGGCGGGATGACGATGGGTGCCGACCCGATCGCGGCCGCGGTGCTGCACCAGGGCGCCGCCCGCGGACTGCGGTACGACGCGTTCGTCGTGCGCAAGGAGCCGAAGGACCACGGACGTGGCCGACAGGTCGAGGGCCCAGATCTTGAGGGCAAACGCGTGGTTGTTCTGGAGGACACGTCGACGACGGGCGGATCGCCACTCGCCGCCATCGAGGCGCTCAAGAAGGTCGGCGCCGAGATTGCCGGTGTCGCAGTGGTGGTTGACCGGAGCACGGGAGCCCGCGAAATCATCGAGGCAGCCGGATACCCGTACTTCGCCGCGATCGCTCTCGCCGACCTCGGCCTGGCGCCGTGATCCGATCGGTTGGGTCGGCTAAGACGCGATGACCGGCGACGCGCCACGCCACGGACTCGCGCCGCGCACCCACTCCGTTCTCATCTGGTCCGCTGTCGGTTTGCTCGCCGTTGTCGTTCTCGTTCTCGCCTTTCTGATCGGCACGAAACTCGCCGCTCCGGCTCGCGTGCCCGCCGCGGCCTCGCCGTCGGCTACGGCCCGCAGCTCCCCGGTGCCAACCCCGACCGTCGTGGCCGTTGGACCGGCGTCGATCGGTAGCCACCGATGGGATGCGTTGCGCGGCGGCGAGTGCGTAGACCCGTTCATCAGCCCATTCGCGGAAAACTTCACGGTGGTGGACTGTGCGGCGGCGCACGCTGCTCAGCTGCTGCGCCGCGGTACGTTTCCCGCGGGCGGCGCTCCGGCCGCGAGCGCCGCGACCCCGTCTCCATCGCCGCCGGAGGAATATCCCGGACTGGCCGCGCTGCAGGCGGAAACCGCTCTGCTGTGCGGAGCCCCGGGTGTGATCGACCTCGCCGCCGCGGGCGCCTACAGCGACCTCCAGTTTCAGGCGTCGTACGCAGCGACGGCTGCCGAGTGGAAGGGCGGCCAGCGCGACTACTTCTGTTTCGTGAATCGGTCCTCGGCGCAGCCGATCACCGGAAGCCTCGCTGGCGCCCCCGGCTAGCGCTCGCTAGAACTGGTCGGACTCGATCGGCTCCTTCTCGAGCAGGTTGGCAACGCTTTCCAGGATCTCGTCGGGGCGGAACGGGTACCGGCTGATCTCCGCCTCGTCGCTGATGCCGGTGAGTACGAGGATCGTGTGCAGCCCGGCTTCGATTCCGGCGACGACATCGGTGTCCATCCGGTCGCCGATCATTCCGGTGTTCTCGGAGTGCGCGCCGATCTTGTTCATCGCCGATCGGAACATCATCGGGTTCGGTTTGCCGACGACATACGGTTCCTTGCCGGTGGCCT
>JAUZFY010000192.1 GCA_030840185.1 Microbacteriaceae bacterium
TCCCCCCGAAATCGGCCGCCGGTGGTGGATCTCGGAAGGCATAGCCGGGGCGAGGAGGGCCGCTCGCCGCATGTTTCGTCCCGATTAACTCCGATTAACTTCCTGTGACGACTGGCTGGATCGGTCGAATTGGTCTTGACCGTCATTTCGACCGGACCATAAAGTGTCAGAAATCTACGCGCGTAGATATACGCAAGACCCTCAATTCAAATGCGCCTAGCCCCCACTTCCTCACCCTGAAAGGCACCTCACGTGACTAACCAACTTGAGCACGATCGGTCGGCTCCCGCCGATCTTGCGGGCCCGCCGCGAATGAAGTCTCCCCGTGGCACGCGTCGGCGCACCCTGAGCCTGACCGCGATCCTGGTCGCCGGCGCCGCCCTTCTTTCCGCCTGCGCGTCGACACCTGCCGCGGGCGGAACCGGCTCCGGCGGCCTGGGGACCGCCGCTCTGCAGTTCGTGTTCATCAAAAACGTGCAGTTCGCCGGCAGCTACTTCGCCGACAAGAATGGCTACTGGAAAAAGCAGGGCCTCGCAGTTGACCTGATGTCGGGCGGTCCGAACCTGACCGTCGAGCCGGTCGTCTCCTCTGGCAAGGCCCTCGTCGGGATCACGCACACGGCGCAGGCGGTGCAGGCCATCAACAAGGGCGCCGACCTCGAGATCATCGGTGCGGGGTTCCAGAAGAACCCGTTCGTGCTCATCTCTCGCGCCGCCGCCCCGATCAAGACGCCGCAGGACCTCGCAGGAAAGAAGATCGGCGTGCAGGCGCTCGACCTGCCGGTGTTCACCGCCTTCCTCAAGGCGAACAAGATTGACAAGTCGACCTTCACGATCGTTCCCCTGCAGGCAGACCCGACACCCCTGGTGACAGGCGAGCTCGACGGCATCATGGGCTTCTACAGCAATGAGCCCAACTTCCTGCGAATCAAGGGCGTCGAACCATACACGTTGCTCTTCGACGACTTCGGATATCCGCTCATGGAGGAGTCCTACATTGTCAAGAAGTCGAGCCTGCAGGACAAAACCAAGCGAGCGCAGATCGTCGCGCTCATGAAGGGCGAGTCGAAGGGCTGGTCCGACGCCCTCGCGAATGTCAATGGCGCGGCAGACCTTGCGGTGAACACCTACGGCAAGGACCTCAAGCTGAGCAGGGCGCAGCAGGTGCTGGCAATGAAGTCCGAGGTCGACCTGGTTCAGACCCCCGACACCACGGCACATGGCCTCTTCTGGATGTCGGACAAGCTCATCAACGGCACGGTCAGTTCGCTCAAACTCGGCGGCGTCCCCGCCAAGGCAAGCATGTTCTCACGAACCATTCTCGACGAGATTTACAAGAAGTAGGGCTGACTCATGGGCGGCATCATTGGAAATGAAGGCGTCAACATTCTTGACGTCTCGAAGAAGTTCTCGGTACGCGGCAAAGAGATCGTGGCGCTGTCGGGGGTGAACCTCGAGGTTCCTCTCGGAGGCTTCCTTTCGCTGCTCGGCCCGAGCGGTTGCGGCAAGTCGACGATGCTGCGCATCCTCGCCGACCTGGAGGAGCCGTCGGACGGCATCGTCCTGGTGCACGGCGAGGCTCCGTCGGTGGCTCGGCGCAACCATCACCTCGGTATCGCGTTCCAGGATGCCGCCCTCCTCCCCTGGCGGTCCGTGTCGGACAACATCAGGCTGCCCATGCAGGCCGCCGGACGCAAAGTCACCACGGCCGCACTGCACGACATCATCTCCCTGGTTGGGTTGGCCGGTTTCGAGAATGCGAAACCGGCCCAGCTCTCCGGCGGAATGCGCCAGCGGGTTGCCATTGCGCGGGCTCTCATCCACGAGCCCCAAGTTTTGCTCCTCGATGAACCGTTCGGCGCCCTGGACGAGATGACCAGACAGCGACTCAACCTCGAGCTACTCCGGATCTGGACCGAACGGCAGACCACAACCGTGCTGGTGACCCATTCGGTGTCGGAGGCGGTATTCCTCTCCGACTCTGTCGCGGTGATGGCCCCCCGCCCGGGACACGTGGTGGAGAAGGTAGCCATTGATCTGCCCCGCCCTCGCACCCCCGACATGCTGCACTCCCCCGAATTCCATGGCATCGCCGACCACTTGAGCGCGCTCCTCTTCGGCGGACAGTCCAGCTCCTCCGCGACCGACCGGCCGCTGGTGGCGAGCAGCCGATGAGCACCCGCATCCGGAGGATCCTGCCGCCCGCCGTTGGCCTCGTGATCCTGCTCGCGCTCTGGCAGGTCATCGCGCTGACAATCGCCACGGGACGGCACATCGTGCCGACAATTCCCGACGTGTTCAAGACGATGATCGCCGACGGCTTCTACTCGGAGGGCGTCGCGACCACCCTCGGGGAAGCCGCGCGGGGGTTCCTCTGGGGTAATCTCGCGGCCCTCGCGGTCGCCGCGATCTGCCTCCTCATCCCGCCACTGAAAAACGTGTTGACGAGGCTCGCCATGGCCACGTATTCGACGCCGACGATCGCCATCGCGCCGCTGCTCATTGTGCTGTTCTCCGCCGACGGAGCGAAGGTCAGCATGGCGGCCCTCTCGGTCTTCTTCCCGACTCTTCTCGGCATCCTCGTTGGCCTGGAGGGCGGACCGAAGTCCGCCCTCGACTTCGTGCACGTGTCCGGCGGATCGCGCGCATTCGCCATGTTCCGTGTTCGGCTACGCGCCGCTGTCCCCGAGATCGCTGCGGCGCTCAGCCTGGCCGCGCCTGCCGCGGTGGTTGGCGCGATGATCGGCGAGTACCTCGGCGGCGAGCGCGGACTCGGGGTGGTGATGGTGCAGGCCCAGCAGTCGCTCAATGTCGCACAGGTCTGGGCGATCGCCATCGAAGCCACCGCGATCTCCACTGCCGCGTACCTTCTCATCGGCGCGTTGGCCAAGCGCCTCGCCTACACGGTCACCTCCACGGAATTCGCCATCCCGGCCTCGACCGGTGGCGGCGGTCTCCGCCAGCGGGCCCTCGGGTTGGCGCGCACAGTCGTCTCGCTCGTGGCGGTTCTCGTGCTCTGGTTCGTGCTGGTGAAGGTGTCGGGGCTCGATCCGTACCTCGCCAAGACGCCGGACCAGGTGTGGGCATTCTTCACCACAGATTCGGGTGCGGCCGGCCACCGGGAGCTGATCGCGTCGGGGCTGCTGAAGACCCTGGGCGACGCGTCCATCGGGTATGCGGTCGGCACGGTCGTCGCCCTCGTCGTCGCGGTGCTGTTCCTCAACTCCTCGCTCATCGAGGGGATGTTCCTGCCCGTCGTCATGACAATCCGGGCGGTCCCTCTTGTTGCGATGACCCCGCTCATCGCCCTAGTGTTCGGGCGCGGGCTCATGACCGTCGCCGTTCTCGCCGGGGCGGTGACGTTCGTGCCCACCCTCGTGATGGTTCTGGCGTCGCTGCGTGCGGTGCCGAAACCGGCGACCGACCTCTTGCACGTCTACGCGGTCGGACGGATACGGTCGCTCTTCACCGTTCGCCTGGCGTACGCGATTCCCGCGCTCGCCGCGAGCGCGCGCATTGCCATTCCCGGGTCCATTCTCGGAGCGGTGCTTGTGGAGATCCTGGTGACAGGGAACGGCATCGGGTACACCGTCGCGACCAGCATCGGCCAGTCGGAGTACGTCACCCTGTGGGCTGCACTCGCGGTGTTGAGCCTGGTCACCGCCTAGATCTACATGATCCTGTCGCGAGTGGAGTCAATTCATCTCACACGGATCTCGCAGTAGTCGGCCGGTGCACGTGCGCAATTCGGAGCGGTTAGCGCTAGTGGCAACCGCAGCTGTGCCGGATCTCGAGCGTCACCGGCAGCATCTCCTGGCGGAGTTCGCTCGGCGTGCCGGCCTTTGCCGCAAGGAGCTGCTCCACTGCGAGCTCGCCGGCGCGCGCGATCGGCTGTCTCGCCGTCGTGAGGCCCGGATTGACGATGGCCGCCTCCTTGATCCCGTCGAAGGACACGAGCGCCAGGTCCTCCGGCACCCGGATGCCCGCTTCCGCGGCCGCGTAGAGGATGCCGATCGACTGCTCGTCGGAGTGGGAGAAAATCGCCCGCGGCCAGTTCCCGTTCGCGAACATCACTCGCGCGACGGCGAAGGCGTCGTAGCGGTCGAAGGCACTCTCGAATGTTTGCTGGTCGGCCGGATCGAGACCGCGCGCAATGAGGGCGTCTGCCCACCCATCCCTGCGTTCCCGAACGGACGAGAGTCCGGAAGAGCCGGCGAAACCCGCGATTGCGGTATGGCCGTGCTCGAGCAGGTGGCTCGTCGCCGCGTAGGCGCCGCCTCGGTTGTCGACCAGCACCGAGGTGGCACCGAATTCCGTAGTGGATCGGTCAAGGAACACGAGGGGCGTCTTGCTGCCCTGAAGAACTCGCTTGGTTTCCGGGCGGAACATCTCGTCCCCGTACGTGCTGCCGATGAAGACGATTCCCTGAACCTGTTGCGCGAGGAAGGTCTGCAGATGCCTCGCCTGGCGCTCATCGTCGTGCATGGCATTGCCAAGGAGCAACGTGTAGTTCCGTGCGAGCGCCGAGTTCTCGACCGCGAGGGCCAGCTCGCCGCAATACGCGTTGGTGACGTCCGGAACGATCAGCCCGATGACGCTGCTCGACGCGGAACTGAGCGACCGTGCGAGCTCGTTGGGTCGGTAGTCGAGCTTGGCGACGGCGTCGAGCACCCGCTTGCGCGCGGCGGCGGAAACGGGTCGCGGACCGTTGTTGATGACGTAGCTCACCACGGCGGTGGAGGTACCAGCCTCCCGCGCCACTTCATCTCGAGTAACCATCCGCCGTCCTTCTCCTGCGCCGGGTCCGACGGCCTATGTTTCACCGCGATTAACTTTCCGTCACAAGTATCACCGAGCCAGGAGAGCGGCTTGACGCGCCGCTCCGCGGCCCCATATGTTCATTGTATCTACGCGCGTAGACTTTCGCACTCGACGCGGATCTGTCTGTTCGCCCCATCGTGCGCCGCCCCCACTACGAAGCGCGCATTCCGCCCCGAAAGGCCAAGGAACGTCCCATGAATCCAGACCAGCACGCCTCCCCGCCCTCGCCCCTCTCGGCGACAGTTCCGCCGGCGCGGATCGTCTCCGACGAGCTTGCGGACGGGTGGGCGGCCAAGGCGACGCGCCTCTCCGAGCCGCTGATCTCACTCGCCGGACCGGTGGGAGATCCCGCTCCCGTCTCCGCGACGACCGTCACCGACAGCGCCGAGTGGATGTTCGGCAACTTCATGCTTGCCTGGCTCGATTCGACGCCGAACGGACGCTTCGTGCGGCACCTGCCCGACGCATCCTTCTTCCTGCAGTTGCTCCGGCGCACCTACAGTGGCGTATTCGACGCCCGGCCGGACCTTGAGGTGCTGCTCGACGACGACAGCCGACCGGAAATGTCGGTGACCAACGACGTTCTGCAGATCCAACTTCGGTCGCTCGAGCCCGGGTACAGCATGATCCGCCATCACGCCCTGATGCTGTTCACCGCCGCCCTATGGCTGGACGAACCGCGTCGCAGCCAATGGCTCGATCTCTACGACTCGCTTGTCACGTACGTGGACGAACGCCCGCAGGGGCGCCCGAGCCTCGAGGAGCTGGCTCAGGTGGAAGCCGGCGCCTTCGCAGACTTCGTCGAGCTGGCACCCCAGACCCTGGACGCCGAGAGCGCGTCCGCGCTTCTCGCGAGTGAGCACGCACTCGACCGCATCCTCGACTATCAGTTGTACGCCGCGGTCGCGATCGGACTGGAATGGCGCGACTACCGCGACCTCTCCCCCGACGACCAGCAGGCCTGGTTCCGCGAGCACCTCTCAGAGCTGTACCTCCGCCCCGACTACCTCGAGCAGAAATGGACCGAAAACGCATGAATTCGCAGGACACGACCGTGACGGCGGACGAGAAGGCAGCTGGCGCCGCGCCGCTGCAGTTGATCATCCGCAACGCTCGTATCGCCACCCAGGACCCGCGGTTGCACAACCTTGGGATCAGGGACGGCGTGATCGTCTCGATAACGAACAGCGATGAAGACCTCGGTGCCGCTTCGGAAATCGTGGACGCGGCGGGGCGCTGGGTGATCCCGGGCGCGATCGACACTCACGCCCACATCAACCAGCGCGCGTTCGAGTACGACCACATTCCCGGCCTCGGACCGGACGACAATTTCGCCGGTGAGAGCCGCAGCGCGCTGGCCGGCGGGTGCACCACGGCGCTCAACTACGCCCAGTTCGGCTCGCCGTCACTGATCGACGCCTATCGGATGGGCCTGGACGTCGCGGCCGAACAGTCTCGAATGAACGTCTTCTTCCACGGCTACCTGATGGACATGGATCACGTCACCGAGATCCCCCAGGCGGTGAAGGAGGGCCTCACCACCTTCAAGATGTTTATGCCATATCGCGGCGA
>JAUZFY010000194.1 GCA_030840185.1 Microbacteriaceae bacterium
GGGGACGCGTCTTCGCGTTGCGCTTTCGGCCCTGACGATGGCCGAGTACTTCCGCGACGTGCAGAACCAGGACGTGTTGCTCTTCATCGACAACATCTTCCGGTTCACGCAGGCCGGCTCGGAGGTCTCGACGCTTCTCGGTCGCATGCCGTCCGCGGTGGGATACCAGCCCAACCTCGCCGACGAGATGGGCATCCTCCAGGAGCGCATCACTTCGACCCGTGGCCACTCGATCACCTCCCTGCAGGCCATCTACGTTCCGGCCGACGACTACACCGACCCGGCCCCGGCGACGACCTTCGCCCACCTCGACGCCACCACCGAGCTCAGCCGCGAGATCGCGTCGCAGGGCCTGTACCCGGCCGTGGACCCGCTCACCTCGACGAGCAGGATCCTCGACCCCCGCTACCTGGGCGCCGACCACTACCGCGTCGCAACGAACGTCAAGGCGATCCTGCAGAAGAACAAGGAGCTGCAGGAGATCATCGCGATCCTCGGTGTGGACGAGCTCTCCGAGGAAGACAAGATCACCGTCTCCCGCGCCCGTCGCCTGCAGCAGTTCCTCTCCCAGAACACCTACATGGCGAAGAAGTTCACCGGTGTCGAGGGGTCGACCGTTCCGCTGAAGGACACCATCGAGTCGTTTGACGCCATCGTGCGCGGTGACTTTGACCACGTCGCCACCCAGGCCTTCTTCAACGTCGGATCCATCTCCGACGTTGAAGAGCAGTGGGCCAGGATTCAGAAGGAGAACGGCTAGAAATGGCCGAACTTCAGGTGAGTGTCGTGTCGGCAGACCAGGAAATCTGGACCGGCACGGCATCGATGGTCGTCGCCAGAACGACGGAAGGCGACATTGGAATCCTTCCCGGTCACGAGCCGCTGCTGGCGATTCTCAGCGCCGGCGAAGTGCGGATCACCGAGTCGGCCGGAGCGGCCGCGATCAAGGCGAACGCCGAGGACGGATTCCTCTCGGTGGAGCATGACACGGTGACCATCGTGGCCCGGAACGCCGAACTCGTGCGCGGCTGAGTGCGAGCGACTCGATGCTGATAGCGATGGCCGGGCTTCCCGGCGCTGGAAAGAGCACGATCGCCGGTATCCTCGGCGGCCGTCTCAATGCATCGGTGGTGTCGGTCGATCCGATCGAATCGGCCATTCTCGCCGCCGGGATCGACAGCGATCAGCCGACCGGCCTCGCCGCCTATCTGGTGGCGGAGACCATGGCCGAACTCGTGTTGGACTCCGGGCACCACGTGATCGTCGATGCCGTCAACGCGGTGAATCCGGCGCGCGAGCAGTGGGTGACGCTCGCGGCGAAGCAGAGTGAGCAGGTGAGATTCATTGAGGTGGTCTGCTCGGACGTGGACGTGCACCGTCGCCGCCTCGAGACCCGCGGCCAGCGGCATCCGCACGTCGATGAACCGACCTGGCACGCCGTAGAGCAGAGTCTCGACGACTACGCCGACTGGAGCGGGCCGAGCGCCGCAGTTGCTCGCATCACCCTCGACTCGGTACAACCGCTTGGCGTCAACGTCGACCTCGCTTTCGCCTTCCTGCAAAACTAGTGCTCCTTCTGCTTCCGCCGTCCGAGACCAAGCGGCACGGGGGAGTCGACGGGACGATGCTCGACCTCTCGCTCCTGAGTCATCCGTGCCTCACCGGGCAGCGCCGGGTTGTGCTGTCGGCGATGCGAAAACTGTCGCGGAATCTCGCCACCATGTCGGCCGCCCTTCGACTCGGTCCGGGTCAGCGCGATGAGCTGATTCGCAACCGGGAGCTTCGCTCCTCCGCGACCCTTCCGGCCATCGAGCGGTACACGGGCGTGCTGTACGACGCGCTGAACGCACCGACCCTGTCGGTCGTGGCGCGCGAGTTCGCGCGCCACAGCATCCAGATCCACTCCGCGATGTTCGGACTCGTTGGGGCGGATGACCCGATACCCGCCTACCGGCTGTCCCACAACTCCCGGCTGCCCGACGTCTCGCTGCGACGCACCTGGCAGCCGCCGATCTCGGCGATTCTCGGAGCCCGCGACGGACTGATTCTCGACCTGCGTTCCGAGGCTTACGTCGAACTCGGCCCGGTGCCGGGCGGCAACTCGTTCTTCCTTCGTGTAGTTGCCGAGGGGCCGGATGGGCGAAAGCGTGCCCTCAATCACTTCAACAAGAAGGGCAAGGGCCTGTTCGCGCGGGCCGTCGCCAGCGCTGGAATCGAGCACTCCACTGTCGAGTCTTTGCTCGACTGGGCGGCGTCCTCTGGCATCCGGCTCGAACCGGGCGAGCCGGGGGAGCTCCTGCTGACCGTGTAGGTCGCGCGCGGGCTCTCAGGCGGCCCGCCAGCAGCCCTCGAAATGGTCGTCCACCATGCCGGCCGACTGCATGAGGGCGTACAGGGTCGTCGGGCCGACAAACGTGAAGCCCATGCCACGGAGATGCTTGCTCATCGCCGTCGACTCGGGAGTCACAGCCGGAACGTCGCCGAACCGGGTCGGCCGTGGCCGCGACTGCGGCGGCGGTGCGAAGCTCCAGAGCAGCGTGTCGAGCGCGCCGGGGCTCTCCGCAACGAGTCGTCGCACGAGACGTGCGTTGGACAGCGCCGCCTCGATCTTCGCCCGATTGCGGATGATCGTGGGGTCGAGCATCAGCTTCTCCACATCGCTCGGTCCCATCTGCGCCACCCTGTCGATGTCGAAGCCGTGGAAGACCGCACGGAAGCGGTCCCGGCGACGAAGGATGGTGATCCAGGACAGACCGGCCTGGAATCCTTCGAGGCTCAGTTTCTCGAACAGCGGCCGGTCGCCGTGCAGCGGGGCACCCCACTCCTCATCGTGGTAGCGGCGGTATTCCTCGTCCTTTGCGCTCCAGCTGCATCTGGAGCGGCCATCGTCGCCGAGCACGACGGCCTCCGAAACCTCCGTCACGCTCGATGCCCGATTCCTTCGTGGTCGAGCAGCCACACCTTTGTCGGCACTCCATTGCCGGCGCTGTAGCCCGTGATTCTGCTGTTGGAGGCGAGTACGCGATGGCACGGAACAAGAATTGGGACCGGGTTCGCTCCGATCGCTCCGCCTACAGCTCTGCCCGCCGTTGGCCGCCCGGTAGCTAAGCCGATCTCGCCGTAGGAGATGACGGCGCCGAAGGGCAGCTCATCGAGTAGTGCCCACACCGCCATTTGGAACGCAGTGCCTGTGAGTACGACGGGCACCTCGAAGGTCTTCCGCTGTCCGGAGAAGTACTCGGTGAGTTCGGTCGCGGCCCGGTCGAGCACCGCGTCGCTGTGCTCGGGCAGCGCCTCGAGCGGGAGGTGGCCGCCCCTCTCGATCGTGAGGGACGTGACGGCAGCGCCGTTGCCGACGAGCTCGATCCGGCCAATCGGACTCTCCAGCCGACGCAGCGACCGCGGGTCCAGGAGGAACTGCGGGTCTGTGTTGAGGAGTGTGCTCGTGGTCATAGTTCGACTGTAGCCGGGGCATCCGACGGGCCTCTGGCGCTTTTCGGACACGGGGACAGCGTCCCTGCCGGCGGGGCTGTGGGTGAGAAGAGGCATAGCAATCGCAGCCTAGGCTGGAATCATGGCTAACATCGAATACCGCACTCTTGGCAACTCCGGACTCGTCGTCTCGACCATCGGATTGGGGTGTAACAACTTCGGACGGCCGAACACGGCGTCCGAGACGCAAGCGGGAACCGATGCCGTCATTCACGCCGCCATCGATGCGGGCGTCACGTTCTTCGACACCGCCGACATCTATGGCGGAGAGCGCGGACTGAGCGAGACCCTGATGGGGAATTCCCTCAAGCGCCGGCGCAACGAGATCGTGCTCGCAACCAAGTTCGGCATGGACATGGCTGGGGCCAACGGGCCGGACTGGGGAGCACGGGGGTCTCGTCGCTACGTGCGGCTCGCCGTCGAAGCATCCCTTCGCCGTCTGCAGACCGACTGGATCGACCTGTACCAGTTGCACACCCCGGACCACACCACGCCGATCGAGGAAACCCTTTCGGTGCTCGATGACCTCATCACCGAGGGCAAGGTGCGCTACATCGGTCACTCCAACCTCAGCGGCTGGCAGATCGCGGATGCCGAGTACAAGGCCGTTCTCGGCGGGCATCCCAAATTCATCTCGGCCCAGAACGAGTACTCGCTTCTCGTTCGCGGTGCCGAGCTAGAGGTACTTCCCGCGGTAAACGCGTACGGTCTTGGCTTCCTGCCGTTCTTCCCGCTCTACAACGGGCTGTTCACCGGCAAGTTCTCGCGCTCCGGCGGCCCGGCGGACAGCCGCATCATGTCGCTGCGTCCGCATCTGCTCGAAACCGCTCCGTGGGACACCATCGAGAAGTACGAGGCGTTCTGTGCCGAGCGCGGTGTGAGCATGCTTTCGGCGACCCTCGCGTGGCTCCTCGCGCAGCCCGGGTTGTCGAGCGTGATCGCCGGCGCCACCAAGCCCGAGCAGATCCTGCAGAACGCGACCGCGGCAACGGAATGGACCCCCACGGCGGCCGAGGTCGCCGAGATCTCCGAGCTCTTCGCCAACCCGAGCTGACGCGTCCCGCCCCGCTTCGGGCTACCGTTGTCGGCCCGGTCGAGCTGATGTTGCGAGCACCCGCTTGCCAAGTCCGGTGGGTGCTCGCTCGTCACGCGTGACAGAGGAGCCCGTGTCCGTTGACCTCCCGTCGCGAATCCCTCTTCCGAAATCCATGCAATCCGAAATGACACGCCGCCGAATCTGCATCCCCAGCGGCGTGTCGCCGCAGATTGCATGGATTTCGGAAAGGGCGAACACTAGAGGAGCAGGGCGAGGGGGACACACAGGTTCCTAGGGGACGGTGAGCACGACCTTGCCGAGGAGGTGGCGGGTCTCGAGGTGCTCGTAGGCCTGCCGGACCTCGGAGAGCGGATAGGTCGCGGCTATGGGCATCACGAGTCGGCCCTCGGCGACGAGTTCCGCAAGCTGGGCGAGATTCTCTGCGGTCTTCCCGCCCCCTCCGACGGTGGAGATGCCGTACCTCTCGGCCCCCTCGGCCCATACGATCGAGTTGATGCGTGACGGGTCGACTCCCAGTTCGATTGCCGCCTCAACGCTCTCCTGCCCGGCGTTGTCGATGACCGCGGTGATGCCCTGAGGTGCCGCGACGCGCAGTCGGTCGACGAGTCCAACCCCGTAGGTCACCGGGATGATCCCCATCCTGCGGAGGGCATCGTGGTGCCGCTCGCTCGCCGTTCCGATCACTGTGGCGCCGTCGAGCATTGCGAACTGGCACGCGAACAGCCCAACGCCGCCGGCCGCCGCGCTCACCAGCACGGTGTCTCCGGGCTTCGGATCGACGGCGATGGTGGCCCGGTTCGCCGTGTTGCCGACCAGTCCGATCCCTCCGGCTGTCGCCCAGTCCAGCGCGGCCGGTTTGGGCGCAACGTGAGAGGCAGGCACGACCACGTAGTCCGCCTGGGCGCCAAAGCTGGTCCAGCCGAGCACCTCCAGCCCGGGTTCGATGCCCTCGACACCGTCGCCGATCTCGTCGATCACGCCGGCGAACTCGTTGCCTTGCTTGCTCGGAAGCGAGTGGCTCGGCACGTATTGCGGATCCTGGCGCACCTTGAAATCGAAAGCGTTGAGGCCGGCCGCGCGCACCGCGACCCGCACCTGGCCGTGACCGGCGTGTGGCTCGTCCACCTCGACGATATCGAGCACTTCCGGGCCGCCGTAGCTGCTGTACTGCACGATTCTCGACATTTTGCCAGTTTACGCAGCGACCAGGAGTGGCACCCAGACTGATTCGCGCCAACGATGGTGAGTGAGCGCTCACTCCACTATGCTGAGGCGGTGCCGACAACCAAGACTCACCGAGCCAAGCCGCTCCCGGTCGAAGACCGGAGGGAGGCGATCGTCGATGTCGTCGTTCCGCTCCTTCTCGAGTTCGGCAGCGAGGTCACCACCAGGCAGATCGCCGAGCGAGCCGGTGTGGCCGAGGGCACCCTGTTCCGCGCGTTCGGCGACAAAGACTCCATCATCCGGGCCGCCGTCGAGCGCTTCATGGACCCGCTCCCACTCCGCGCGATGCTGCGCTCCATCGACACCGACCTTCCGCTCGAGCAGAAGGTCCACGACATTGTGTTCCACCTGCGCGCTCGGTTCGAGGGAGTGATCGGCATCATGGCGGCGAGCGGGATGACCGGCCGCCCTCCCGGTCTCGATGTGCGAAGCGGCTTCGCTGAACTCCTCGCCGAAGTGCTCGCCGATGAGATTCCGCGTCTGCGGATCGACGTCACCCACGCGACCCACTTCATCCGCCTTGTCGCCTTCGCATCATCGATCGGCCACCTCAATCGGGCCGCCCCGTTCACCACCGACGAATTGACCGACCTCATCCTCCACGGCATCGCCGCTAATCGAGAGAAGGACGCTTGACCATGCTCGTCACCCTGTTGCGTAGCTACCTGCGACCCCACGCCCGGCTTCTCGGCGGTGTCATCTTCTTTCAACTGCTCCAGTCGATCGCGTCCCTCTATCTGCCGACCCTCAACGCCGCCATAATCGACAACGGCGTGACGAAGGGCGACACGGGCTACATTCTCGACTTCGGCGCGATCATGCTCGGTGTCACGGTGCTTCAGATCGCCTGCTCGATCACCGCCGTCTATTTCGGGGCGCGAGTGGCGATGGGGCTCGGGCGTGACTTGCGCTCGGCGGTATTCCATCGTGTCGGCGAGTTCTCGGAGCGAGAAGTGACCTCCTTCGGAGCTCCGTCGCTGATCACCCGCAGCACCAACGACGTGCAACAGATTCAAATGCTCGTGCTCATGACCTGCACCATGCTTGTCTCGGCGCCGATCCTCGCCGTCGGCGGGATCGTGCTCGCACTCCAGCAAGATCTGCAGCTGTCCTGGCTCATGGCCGTGAGTATTCCGGTGCTGATCATCTCGATCAGCCTCGTGATTTCCCGCATGGTGCCGCAGTTCCGGCTCATGCAGAAGCGCATCGACGTGATCAACCGCATCCTCAGGGAACAGCTCTCCGGCATTCGCGTAGTTCGAGCCTTCGTGCGAGAGAACGTCGAGGTCAACCGGTTCCGGAGGGCAAATGACGAGGTCACCGCGACCGCGTTCCGCGTCGGTCGGCTAAGTTCGCTCATGTTCCCCATCGTGATGCTCGTGCTCAACGTGTCGAGCGTCGCGGTCATCTGGTTCGGCGCGTTCCGGGTGAGTGACGGATCGATGCAGATTGGAACCCTCACCGCGTTCCTGCAATATCTGGTGCAGATCCTCATGGCGGTGATGATGGCCACCTTCATGGCGATGATGATCCCGCGCGCCTCGGTGAGCGCCGATCGAATCGGCGAAGTATTGAACACGAAGACGACGGTGGTGCCGCCAGTGGATCCGGTGACGACGCTAGAGGGACGCGGCCGGGTCGAACTGCGGGACGTCGGCTTTGCCTATCCAGGAGCGGAGCAGCCCGTGCTGCGCGACCTCAGCTTCACGGTGCCGGACGGCCGCACCACAGCGATCATCGGAAGTACCGGCGCCGGCAAGACGACACTGGTCAATCTCCTGCCGAGACTGTTCGACGCGACCTCCGGCACCGTGTTTGTCGACGGGGTCGACGTTCGCAGGCTCGACCCGGACCTGCTCTGGGGGCGGATCGGCCTCGTCCCCCAGAAGCCTTACCTGTTCTCGGGGACCGTCGCGAGCAACCTTCGTTACGGCAAGCCGGATGCCACGGACGCCGAGCTTTGGACCGCCCTCGACATCGCCCAGGCCACTGATTTCGTGACCGAGATGCCGGGCGGGCTCGAGGCGCCGATCGCGCAAGGCGGCACCAACGTCTCCGGGGGACAGAGGCAACGTCTGGCAATCGCACGGGCGCTCGTGAAGCGCCCGGAGATCTACGTCTTCGACGACTCGTTCTCCGCCCTCGATCTCGCCACGGATGCCAGGCTGAGGCAGGCGCTCGCCCGGAATGTCGACGGCGCAACCATGATCATCGTCGCGCAACGCATTTCCACCATCATCGACGCCGACCAAATCATTGTGCTTGAGGACGGCCGCGTCGTCGGTCGCGGAACGCACGATGAGCTTCTCGGCATCTCGGCCACCTACCGGGAAATCGTCGAATCACAACTGAGTGCGGAGGAGGCAGCATGAGCGACTCGAAAGACACCAGGATCCCGAACCGGCCGCCCATGCGACGCGGACCCGGTGGCGGTGGCCCGTTCGCTGGCGCCGGGATGCCGGTGGAGAAGTCGCAGAACTTTGGCCCGTCGGCCAAACGGCTCGCCGGTCGCCTTCGCCCGGAGGCCGCCCGATTGGCGATCGTCGCCGTGCTCACCGTCGTCAGCGTCTTCTTCACGGTGATCGGTCCCAAACTGCTCGGCCAGGCGATCAATCTCATCTACACCGGGTTCGTCTCGGCCAACCTGCCGACGCCCGGCCCCGGCATCGATTTCGCCGCGGTCGGCAGGATCCTCATGCTGCTCCTGCTGTTCTACGTTCTCGCGTCAGTCTTCGGCTACGTGCAAGGGCTTGTGCTCAACGGGGTCGTGCAGCGCACCGTGTATCGCTTGCGGTCCGAGATCGAGTTGAAGATCAACCGGCTTCCGCTCAGCTACTTCGACCGGATGCAGCGCGGTGAACTTCTCAGCCGGGTCACCAACGACATAGACAACGTGTCACAGAGCCTTCAGCAGACCCTGAGCCAACTGCTCACCTCCGTGCTAACGGTGGTCGGGGTGATGGTCATGATGTTCCTGATCTCCCCGCTGCTCGCTCTCATTGCCCTCGTGACGATTCCGCTCACCGTTTTGATCACGAGCATGATCGCCAAGCGTTCGCAAAAGCTCTTCATCGCGCAGTGGAAGCACACCGGTGAGCTCAACGCCCAGATTGAGGAGACCTTTACCGGGCACGCCCTGGTGAAGGTCTTCGGGCGTCACCGTGAGGTCGAGAAGCAATTCAGTGAGAAGAACGACGAGCTATTCCGGGCAAGTTTCGGCGCCCAGTTCGTCAGCGGGATAATCATGCCGGCGATGATGTTCGTTGGGAACCTCGTCTATGTGGCTATCGCGGTTGTCGGGGGGCTATTTGTCACCTCCGGCGGCCTCGGACTCGGTGACGTCACCGCGTTCATCCAGTACTCGCGGCAGTTCACGCAGCCTCTCACCCAGCTCGGTAGCATGGCCAATCTGTTGCAGTCTGGCGTCGCATCGGCCGAGCGAGTATTCGAGCTTCTGGATGCCGGGGAGCAGTCGGTTGATCCGGCTCCGGCAGAGACCCCGGGATCGGCTACCGCGGGCCGGCTCGCGTTCGAGGGGGTGTCGTTCCGCTACGTCGCGGAGACCCCGCTCATCGACAACCTGTCGCTCGAGGCAGAGCCCGGCCAGACGGTCGCGATCGTCGGGCCGACAGGGGCGGGAAAGACGACCCTGGTCAATCTGATGATGCGGTTCTACGAACTCGACTCCGGGCGGATCACCCTCGATGGCGTCGACACCGCGACTATGACTCGCGATGATCTTCGTTCACGGATGGGAATGGTTCTGCAAGACACCTGGCTGTTCGGCGGCACCATCCGGGAGAACATCGCCTACGGCCGACCGGACGCGAGTGAGGAGGACATCCTCGAGGCGGCGCGGTCGACCTATGTCGACCGCTTCGTGCACTCGCTTCCCGACGGCTATGACACCGTTCTCGACGACGAAGCCTCGAACGTCAGCGCGGGCGAGAAGCAGCTGCTCACGATCGCGCGCGCGTTCCTCTCCCGGCCGAGCGTGCTCATTCTCGACGAGGCGACGAGTTCGGTCGACACCCGGACCGAAATTCTGGTGCAGAAGGCGATGAAGGCGCTGCGCACCGATCGGACCAGTTTCGTGATCGCGCACCGGCTGTCGACCATCCGTGATGCCGACCTCATCCTCGTAATGGAGGCGGGGAGCATCGTCGAACAGGGAACGCACGTCGAACTGCTTGCGGCGGGGGGCGCCTATTACCGTCTGTATAACGCGCAGTTCGCGGAGGCGGCGGAGGAGTCGGTCTAGTCGGGCAGGCTCGGCCGTCAGTGTCCGGTGAACGGGCCGAGCAGGCGCGCGGTGACTGACGGGCGGCCCGTCAGCCGTTCCTCAACGTCGGCGAAGCCCATCCCAGCGAGGCCGGCGTTCGCCCCGAGGAATCGCAGCGGCTCCGGCTCCCAGCGCCGTGAACGGTGGTTCACCCATGGCAGGGCGGTGAGCTCGGTGTCGCGGCGAAGGATGAGGTCGGTGAGGGTGCGGCCGGCGAGATTGGTCGTGCTGAGCCCGTCGCCGACGTACCCGCCGGCGAGCGCGATCCCCGTCGCCGGATCGAAGCTCGCGCTCGCGTGCCAGTCTCGCGGCACGCCGAGTGGTCCGCCCCACCGATGGGTGACCGACGCCGTTCGGGACGCCGGAAACAGCTCACCGAGAGTGCGTTCGAGATGCGCGAACACCGCCGGAATCCGGTCGTAGTCCGGCCGGATGCTGCTGCCCCAGTGGTAGCGGGCGCCCCGACCGCCGAAGGCGAAGCGATTGTCGGCGGTGCGCTGACCGTAGATCAGGAGGTGGCGGAAATCCGTAAAGGTTTCTCCGTGCGAGATCCCGATTTCGCGCCAGGTGTCCTCGGACAGCGGTTCCGTCGCGATCATGAGCGAGTACAGCGGAAGCACCCTCCGGTGGGTCTCCGGGATTGCCGCCGCATAGCCCTCCACGGCGATGACAATCGTCTCGGCGGTCACGACGCCGCGGTTCGTCGTCACGGCGCGCGGACGCCAGCTCTCGACCTCGGTTCCCTCGAGAATCCGCACGCCGAGCCCCTCAACCGCCCGGGCGAGGCCCCGCACGAGCTTTCCCGGATGAACCCTGGCACACGCGGGATCAAAGGTCGCGCCGAGCGCCCCGGCCGCCCCGCGCGGCACGCGGTCGGCGCCCCACAGCTCAATCTCGTCGACCCCCCACGTCTTCGCCTCGCGGTATTCCGCCTTCGCGGCGGCAAGCTGAGCCGACCCGCGTGCAATCGACACCGTTCCTTCCCGCCGGTAGTCGCACTCGATTCCC
>JAUZFY010000048.1 GCA_030840185.1 Microbacteriaceae bacterium
ACCGCATCGCGGCGCTCAAGGCCAGAGGAATCCTCCCGGGCCTCGGCACACTACTGGTCGGCGAAGACCCGGGATCGCTCTCCTACGTTGCGGGCAAGCACCGGGACAGCGTCGAACTCGGCATCGAATCGATCCGGGTGGATCTGCCGCCAGACGCGACCGAGGAGCACGTTCGCGCCGCGATCCTCGAGCTGAATGAGAACCCGGCGGTCACCGGATACATCATTCAGCTCCCGCTGCCGGACGGCATCGACGAGAACGCAATGCTCGAACTCATGGACCCGGCAAAGGATGCGGACGGCTTGCATCCGATGAACCTCGGTCGCCTCGTGCTCGGAGTCGGCGGCGAGTTGGACTCCCCGCTGCCCTGCACCCCGGCCGGACTGGTCGAGATGCTGCGCCGGCACGACGTTCCCATCGCGGGGAAACACGTGGTCGTGATCGGCCGCGGCCTGACGGTTGGGCGGCCGCTCGGCCTGTTGCTGACCAACAAGGGGATTGACGCGACGGTCACACTGACTCACTCCCGAACCGCCGACTTGGCCGCCGAGGTGCGCCGGGCCGACATCGTCATCGCCGCGGTCGGCGTTCCCGGACTGATCAAGCCGGACTGGGTGAAGCCGGGCGCCGCCGTTCTCGACGTCGGAATCACTAGGATCGTCCACCCCGAAACCGGGAAGGCGAAGCTGATCGGCGATGTCGACCCCGCCGTCGCGGAGGTGGCTGGATTCCTCTCCCCGGTTCCCGGAGGCGTCGGACCGATGACCAGGGCAATGCTCATGCAGAACGTTGTTGAGGCCGCGGAGCGGTTGTGACCAGCGGTTTCGGGGCCACCGGTCGCGCAGGCCCCGGTCCATCCCGGATGCCGGAGAAGTACACCCGCCTTGAAGCCGCGGCGCTCGCCGCGCTGGTGGCTGACGCCAGAGTCGGCCACTTCGCCTTCGTCGTCGACGGCGAACCGCGGGTGCTTCCGATCGCGATTGTCGCCGACGGCGAAGACATCCTGCTCCACGGTTCCACCGGTTCGAGCTGGTTGCGTCTGCTCGCGACCGGCATCCCGGTCGCCCTGTCGGTCACCGCCATCGACGCTCTTGTGGTCGCCCGATCGGCGTTCGAATCGTCGATGAACTATCGAAGCGCCGTCGCGCTCGGCAGCTGTTCGCCGGTGGAGGACAGAGCCGCCGCGCTCGACAGGCTGACCGACGCGCTGATTCCCGGCCGGGTCGGTGAGCTGCGCCGGCCGTCGGCGAAGGAACTCGCCGCAACGCTCGTGTTGCGGATGACCGTCGCCGAGTGGTCGCTGAAGATCTCGGACGGTTGGCCGGAGGACTGCCCCGACGATGTCGCAGGCCCGACCTGGGCCGGCGTACTTCCGCTCAAGACGGGGTACCGGGAGGCGATTGCGGCGCCGGATCTCGCCCCCGGGATGGCCCTGCCGCCCTCGGTCGAAAAGCTGCTGCGCCCGACGACCGACTAGCTAAGCGCCCGTACCTATTCGCCCATGTAGCCGACGCCGCAGGCGATGCCGCTTCCGGCCTTGGTCGGGTCCCAGCCGTCGACGCCGACCACCGTCTTGACGGCCTGCGGGCTGAGCGTCACCGAGCAGGCCTCGATGGTCGCGCCCGAGTCCGGCGGAAGGGTGAACCCGTAGTAGGCGTATTTCCAAATGGTGGGATCTGGAGTGGGAATGCTCGTTTCGAAGTCGGCGATTGCGTGCCCGGTCCCCGACTTCGACCAGCTGTAGCCGTTATAGCACGGGCGGGTCGCGTCGGCCGGCGCGATGCCCTTTCCGATCGCTGACTGTCCGAAGTAGGAACTGCCAAGGTTCAGGCCAACCGGGTAAACGAAGGTCTTCCCGGTCGCGCTCGAGGCCAGGTCCATCGGGAGGAGGATGCTGCCGTTGGCCGCGAGGCTTTCCGGCGTGATCGGAGTTCCGCCGATTCCGCCCCCGCAGGAGCGCACGAACTCGCTGATGAGCGGCTTAGCGTCGAGGCTGCTGTAGGGCCGCGGCGTGTGCGCGGTCAGCTGAATCGCGATGGTGCTGCCGGTCTTGTCCCGCACGTTGGCCGAGATCGTGAACAGCACGTCCTTCGGTGCGGCCGACGGCGACGCGGATGGTTGCACGGCCGCCGTTGATGCCCGCGGCGCCTGGGTGCTGCTCGACCCGGTTGCCGGTCCGGAGCATCCGGTGAGGATCAGCGCCAGGGCCAGGCCGGGCACTGCGATCGAGGCTGATATCAGGGAGGTTCTCACGATGTCTCTCCTGCTTTCAGGTGCCAAGTGGATCAGCTCTCGCGCGAAGCCCCCTGCGCAGCCGTTACAACGAAAGTATCAGGTTGACCGAATCCGTGCTCGGCGAACGCGCCATCGATAGCAACCTGCAACCGGGAGAGGTCTTCTCTGCGGATCAGAGCTAGCGCCGAGCCGCCGAACCCGCCTCCGGTCATTCGGGCGCCGATCGCCCCGTTGAGCACCGCGGTTTCGACCGCGAGGTCGAGTTCGCGGGTGGAGATTTCGAAGTCGTCCCGCATCGAGCGGTGGGAGGCGTCAAGCAGGTCCCCGATTCCGGCCGGTCCGCCCTCGCGAAGCTCGCCGACGGCGTCGAGAACGCGCTGGTTTTCGGTCACGACGTGACGCACGCGGCGGAAGGTCACGTCATCCAGAGTCTCCCGTGCGCGGGGAAGGTCGTCGACGCTTAGGTCACGCAGCGACCCGACGCCGAGCATCCGCGCCCCAAGCTCGCAGGATGCCCGGCGCTCCGCGTACCCGCCTGTCGCGTGGTCGTGACTGATGCGGGTGTCGATGATGAGGATCGCCAGCCCGGCCTCCTCGAATCCGAGGTCGATGACCTGCGACTCAAGGCTGCGACAGTCGAGGAAAACGGCCGAATCCTGCTTGCCGAGCAACGAGGCCGACTGGTCCATGATCCCGGTCGGGGCACCGACGGCCGTGTTCTCTGCGCGCTGTCCGACCGCGGCGAGCACCGGTCGGTCGAGGCGGAGACGCCACACATCGTTAAGGGCAATGGCCGTCGCGCTTTCGACCGCGGCCGAGGATGAGAGCCCCGCCCCCACCGGCACACTCGACTCGATGAACATGTCGAAGCCGGAGACGGCCGACAGGTCAGCGCCATGCTCGCTGAGCGCCCAGGCGACGCCGAGCGGGTAAGCGGACCACCCGTCGAGGTTCTCCGGGGCAAGCTCGGAAAGTTCGACTTCGACGACCTCGTCGGCGAAGGAACTCGCGACCCGGGCGAGGCGGTCGTCGCGAAGGGCGAGCGCCACGACGGTTCGCCGGTTGATGGCGAACGGCAGAACGAAGCCCCCGTTGTAGTCGGTGTGCTCGCCGATCAGATTCACCCGGCCAGGCGCCGACCACAGCCCGCTTGGCTCGTAGCCATACAGCGCAACGAAACCCCTGCGCACGTCATCCCGGATGTCGTTCATTCGATCGGTTCCTTCACTTTGCCAAGCGCAACTCGCATGGATTCGGCGGTCTGTTCGGGCGTCACATCCCCGATCCAGGCGCCCATGGCCGCCTCGGATCCGGCAAGATATTTGAGTTTGCTCTCCGCGCGCCGCGGCGAGGTAATTTGCAGCATGAGGCGCACGGTGTCACGGCCGACGGTGACCGGCGCCTGATGCCACGCGGCAATGTACGGCGTCGGGGTGTCGTAAAGCAGGTCGATTCCGCGAAGCAGCTTCAGGTACAGGCCGGCAAGTTCGTCACGTTCCTCGTCACTGGTGGCCGCGAAGTCCGGAATATGGCGGTGCGGAAGCATGTGCACCTCAATCGGCCAGCGCGCGGCAAACGGAACGAATGCAGTCCAGTGCTCGCCCGAGAGCACAACCCGCTCCGAGGCGCGCTCGAACTCGAGGATTCGCTCAAACAGGTCGGGGCCGAACTGCTGGATCGACTCGAGCAGCCTCGTGGTGCGCGGGGTGATGTACGGGTAGGAATAGATCTGCCCGTGCGGGTGCCGAAGGGTGACCCCGATCGCCTCGCCTCGATTCTCGAAGGGGAAGACCTGTTGGATGCCGGGCATGGCCGAGAGGGCCGCCGTGCGGTCGGCCCACGCCTCGATCACGGTGCGGGCGCGGGACCGGCTCACGCTACCGAACGCGCCCTCGTGTTCCGGGCTGAAGGAGACGACCTCGCAGCGACCGATTGCGGGGAGGGTGCGGCCGAGCCCGATGGCAGTGAGTTCCTCGCCGGGGAACGCGGCCTCGAGATCCGGTCCGAACGACGGCGACCGGTTCTCGAACACGGCGACGTCGTAGCGGTCGGGGATCTCCGACGGGTTCGTCGCGGACTGCGGCGCGAGCGGATCCGCCTCGGGCGGGGGCAGGAAGGCGCGGTTCTGCCGTGCCGATGCGATCGACACCCAGTCGCCGGTGAGCAG
>JAUZFY010000227.1 GCA_030840185.1 Microbacteriaceae bacterium
CTCGCTGGAATGGTCGCGAAGGACGGCGTGGACCGCAACCTCATGGCGACCCAGCGCCTCACCGCGATGGTGCTCGACAGTTTTCGCGGCCTCCACACGTTGAAGAACCTCGGCGCTGTGGGTGCACGCGGCAGGTCGATCGAGATCGCCTCGGGTCAACTCGCCGGCACCACGATGTCGGTGCTGCGCCGGGTGTTCCTGTCCGGGCTCATCATGGACGTCGTCGTGACCTTCTCGATCGCCGTGAATGCGACCTACGTCGGGCTCACGCTGCTCGGCTATGTGACGGTGCCCGGCATCCCGCGACTCACCCTCTTCGGCGGACTGTTTGTGTTGCTGCTGTGTCCCATGTATTTCGCGCCGATGCTCGCGCTCGCGGCCGCATTCCACGACCGTGAGCGCGCGGCAAGCGCGTCGCGCGTGCTCGTCGACCTGCTCGCGGAGCCCGAGCGGCCGGGCCCGACTGCAGCCACCGCCGGTTCGGCCATCGCCGTGCGGCTCGATGCCGTGAGGTACCGCGCGCCAGGCGGCGGCCGGGAGATCCTGCGGATCCCGCTCTTGCGCATCCGCGAGGGGGAGTGGACGGTCGTGACGGGCGCGTCGGGGGCGGGCAAGACGACGCTGCTCTCGCTCGTCGCCGGATTCCGCGCACCAACCTCCGGCACGGTCGAGTGGAGCGACTCAACGGCGCTACTCGGGCCGCCCGTTATCGGCGGCGCCGCCTGGATCGGGCAGCAGACCGTCATCCTCGAGGGATCGGTCGCCGAGAACGTGCGGCTTGGCCGCGCGGATGCCACGGACGCTGATGTCGCTCGCGCGATCGAGGCCGCGGGACTCGCCGAGGTCGTGGCCAGACTCTCGGCAGGCGTCGACACGCAACTCGGCGAGGGCGGCTGGGGGCTGTCAACCGGAGAGGCGCGTCGCGTCGCTATCGCCCGGGCGCTGCTGAGCGGAGCGCGACTGTGGCTGCTAGACGAGCCGACCGCACACCTCGACCCGCAGACGGAGGGCGAGGTTCTGCGGGCGCTCAAGTCGGCAACCCGCGACAGCACCGTGCTCGTCGCGACGCACTCCGCCGCGGTGGTCGAGGGTGCGGATGCCGTGTGGTCGATCGAGTCCGGAACGCTGCATCGACTGGCCGAGGTCGCGCGATGACCGCCCATCACCCAGCACAACACCCCGCCTCCCGCCGAGGTCGACTGGTGCCGCTTACCTCCCTGGCCATCGGCGGGCTTGCGCTCGCCGTGCTCGCCGAGATCGGCACGGTGGGACTGCTCGGCCTCTCTGGATGGTTCATCGCGGCCTGTGCAAGCGCGAATGCCGGCCTCGCGGGCTTCGTCACCTTCTCGTATATCTCGCCGAGCGGCGGCGTGCGCAGCTTCGCCCTCGTGCGGATCGCCGCGAACTACGTGCAGCGGCTCGTGCAGCATTCGGCGGTCTTGCGAAGGCAGACGGAGATCCGATCCGAGCTATTCGAGGATGCCGCAGCCGCACCGAAGCGGGCCGTTCGGCTGCGGGCCGGCGACCTGCTCGATCGCGCCATGAGCGACACCGAGACCGAGAGCATGGCGCTCATCCGCGCAATGTCGCCCGTCGTGTGCTTCGTCGTGGTGGGGACCGGCGCGGTGCTTACCGCCGCGATCGAAAGCCCGGTCACCGGTTTTGCGCTTGCCATCGTCCTCGTGGTTGCGTCCGTGTTGACGGCCCTCGATCGTCGCACCGCGCCGGACGCGCTCGACGACGCCACGCGCAGCCTGGTGCGCGCGGAGGCTGTTGCCGCCGTTGATGCCTGGCCGGAAATGGTCTCCCTCGGCGCGGCCGATCGGCTCGCCGACCGCACGCTCACCCGGATCGACGCGCTCGCCGCGGCGCAACGGGTCGCCCGGGCCCGCGCCGCGCGCTCGACCCTCCGGTTCAGCCTGTTCGCGACGGTGTCGCTAGTGGCCATCGGTTATGTCGCGATCGTCGTCGCCCACGAGAACGTGCCGACCGTCGTGTTCGCCGCCCTGCTCACGTCGGGGGTGCTCGCGATCGGCGCGCGACTCGGGGCGGCGGCTGAGGCGATGCGTCGTGCCAGCGAGGCCAGGGCCCGCCGCGAGCAACTCCTCGCCGTGCCTCTCGAAGCGGAGCCGCTCGCCCCGTCGGTCGCGCTGATGGGGGATGCCGCGACGGTCGGCTTTGTGGGTTATGCGCTGCCGGATGCAGTGCTGCGCGGCGCGAGGACCGTAGACGCGTCTGTACCGACCGGCGGCGTGCTGATCGTCGAGGGGCGGTCCGGAACGGGGAAGACGACGCTGCTCGCGGCGCTCGCCGACGAACTCGCCGCGCGCCGTGCCGTGGACCCGTCGGCACCGCGGGTGCTGCTCGTGCCGGCCGACGACTACCTCTTCACGGGCTCGATCGGCGCCAACATGCGGCTCGCCCGCGCGGATGCGTCTCGGGCCGACATCGAGGACGTGCTCGCTGCGCTCCAGCTCGATCAGGCCGGGATCGACGCGACGACGCGGATCGGCGTAGGCGGGCGCGAGCTCTCCGGAGGCGAGCGCAAGCGGGTGCATCTCGCCCGCGCGATCGTCGCGCGCCCCGACATCCTGCTCCTCGACGAGCCGACGTCCGGCCTCGACGAGGCGACCGCCGAGCGCGTGCTCACCGAGCTCCGGATGCGGCTGCCCGATGCGACCCTCGTGATCGGCACGCATCCGGAGTCGCGCGTGGTCGCACGCGCCCTCCCAGGCGAATTGCTCTCACTCGACTGAGGCGACGCCCAGGCGCCAAGTGCGGATACTTGACAGATGCAGCCATACCAGCTGACCTACTTTGTCGCCGTCGCGGAGGCCTCGAGCTTTACGCGCGCCGCACAGCGCATCCGCGTCGTGCAGTCGGCCGTGTCGGCGGCCGTGCGTCAGCTCGAGCGCGAGCTCGGCTGTGACCTGTTCGACCGCGGGCACCGGGGCGTCACCCTAACCGCCGAGGGGCTCGCCCTGTTGCCGAGGGCTCGTGAGGCGCTCGTCTCGCTCGAACTCGCGCGCGATGCGGTCGACCGGGCTCGGGGTCGGCTCTCGGGCTCGGTCACCCTCGGGATGATGGATTACGCCGGTCCCCTCGACCTCGGTGCCCTACTCGCGGAGTTCCACGCGATGCACCCGGACGTCGTCGTCAAGCTCAGGCAGACGATGGCCGGTTCGTATTCGAGTCTCGACGAGGTGCGGGCGGGGACGCTCGACCTCGCCCTCGTGTCGACGCTCACGAACGAGGTTCCCGGCATCCAGCTCGACGATCTGCACGCGGAGTCGCTCGTCTTCGTGTGCCCGGCCGATCATCCGCTCGCCGGTCGCGAGTCGGTCTCCATCCTGGATATCGCGAGTGAGGACTACATCGACTTCCCGCTCGGCTGGGGCAACCGCACCGTTGTCGAGCGCGCGTTCGAGACGCTGGGCGCGTTTCGCACGGTGCGGGCCGAGGTCACCGACTTCTCGCTCGCCCTGACACTCGTCGCGAAGCGGCTTGGCGTCGTGATCCTGCCGAATTCCGCAGTTCCGGACAGCGGTGACGTCGTCAGCGTGCGCGTCGTGGAGAATCTCGCGTGGCACGTGCGCCTCGCGCTGCCGACCGGGCGCCCCGTGACAGCAGCCGCCGCCGGGCTCGCCGAGCACATCCGCTCCTTCAGGTTCGGCGACGCGTCTGCGCCGGAGGGTGCGACACTGGCGGAAGAAGGCTGACCAGTCAGTCGCGAACGACCGGCTTGTTCATCGCGTCGGCCAGGCGAAGTCCCAGACGAGAATGCCCGGGTCGGCCGGCGCGGCAGGTTCGGGCACGGCCGCCAGGTAGGGGGCGATCTGACGCTGCCAGCTCTCGTTGACGGGATCGACGTCCAGGACGCGGCTCATCCGTTTCCGATCGGTTGCGACCACGCGATGAGTCAGCGTCGTCCCGGCGCGGTAGATGCGCCACTCGAGCACGCCCGCCACACGCATTGCTGCATCGAGCTCGGCCGGGATGGCCCGGTGAAACTCCTCGTACGCTTCTCCGAGTCCCGGGGCGAGAGCCGTGCGGAACTCGAATGCCTCATCTGTCAGGTCTCGTCCGCCGGTCATACTCCGTGAGATTACCGCAAATGGATCTGATTTAATCGACCGCAGCGGCACCACTTCTGGTCGAATTACCGGCGAGGTGCGAGTGCAGACGCCGGAAGATCCGGTTGCATCCGAGCTTTAGCAAAAATAGATTGCATCTATTCCCGAATGTGTAATACTTATTCGAGGACGAACTATACATCCGACCAATGGAGGCTGCGGTGGCGATCAACGCGAATAACGCGAAAGCCGTTGAACCGGAATCCGCCGACGAGCGGTACCGTCCCGGCTACGAACTCGTTGCGGAACGCCTCCTGCAGTACATCGCCGAGGAGAACCTCAAACCGGGCGACCGTCTACCCACCGAGCAGGGGCTCGCCGATATCCTCGAGGCCACCCGCAATGTCACGCGCGAAGCAGTAAAGGTTCTCGCCGCCATCGGGCGCCTGAGTGTCCGCAAGGGCGCCGGCATCTTCGTGGCGTCGGCCAGCAGTTCTCTCGCAGACGAGGAGCTCGCGCACTTCCAGCCGACGGATATGGAGCAGGTGCTTATGCTGCTTGATTACCGTCGGCTGATCGAGACCGACACGGCGCGCCTCGCGGCGACGATGGCCACACCGATTCAAGTGCGTGCCATCCGTGAGGCGGCCGAAGAGTCGGCCTCCGCTGGCAGCGACGGTCGGATCGAAGCGTTTGCCGCGGCGGACGCCCGGTTCCACGATGCCGTCGGTATCGCCGCACGCAACGTCTTCCTGCAGTCGACCGTCGCGAACATCCGCCGGTTCGCTGCGCAGACCGATGTGCTGCTGTTCCACGGAGACGTTCCCGGATCCCTCGAAGACGCGGGCCGCCAGCACGTCGCCATCGCGGAGGCCATCGCGGCGGGCGACACCGACCTGGCCACCCGGCTCATGACCGAACACATCGACACGACGCAACACCAATTCGAGCGCAAAATTCGCGACCGAATCTTCACACTCACGACGCGCGGCTGATCAGCCCCGCGTTTTCCCCGCACTCAGAACGATTGGGATTCAATGCTGAACCTCCTGCGATACCGCCATGCCTCGGCGCGCTCGGCGACGATCGTCGCCAGCGTCGCGCTAACCGTGACCGCACTGCTGGTGCCGGCCGCCGCGAACGCGGCACCCGCCGTGTCCGCCGCCAAACCGCAAGCAACCGCGGTGTACGTTGCCCCGAGCGGCAGCGGCCCGCAGAACGGCACGGAAAAGCATCCGTATCGCTCCCTCGAGGCCGCTCGCAATGCCGTACGCAAGATCAGCAAGAACGCAAAGTCTGACATCAATGTCGTGCTCGCCGACGGCACCTACACCGTCGACAGCACCTTCACCCTGACTAGCCAGGACTCCGGCCAAAACGGCCACACCGTCACGTACGAGGCCGCGCCGGGAGCGCATCCGGTGATCAGCGGCGGCCAGTCGGTCACAGGCTGGACGGTTTCGGATGCTGCCAAAGGCATCTACAAGACCCACGTCGGCAATATCGACACCCGTGAGCTCTATGTCAACGGTCAGCTTGAGACGCGGGCTCGCAGCGGAAAGAACCCCTCCGGCTTCACCAAGACGTCGACCGGTTACACCATCACCGACACGAGCCTCGACGCGTACCAGAACCAGACCGACATGGAGGTCGTGAGCGCCTGGGGCTGGATGCTCTACCGCTGCCCGGTCGCATCCATCGTGGGCAACACGATGACGATGCAGCAGCCGTGCTGGAACAACGCGAACCTGCATGCGGGCCAGGAGATCCAGAATCCCATCTGGATCGAGAATGCCTATGAGCTCCTGGACACCCCGGGGGAGTGGTACCTAGACCAGTCCACCGGTGACCTCTACTACATGCCCAAGCCCGGTC
>JAUZFY010000054.1 GCA_030840185.1 Microbacteriaceae bacterium
CGATCACAAGCACGAGCCGACTTCCCTGCACACCGATCAACACGTCGGCGTCGAGGTGTCGGGCGGTGCGGCGAAGCATGTCGACGTCGAGCATCTTGGGGGCGGTGCCGACGAGCACGGAGACTTCTCCGTGGCCGTGCCAGCCGAGTGCCGCGATGCGCGACGGAAGTTCGTCGTCGTACTCGCCGCTGAGGATCGAATCGACAACGAGAGCCTCGAGCCGGGCATCCCAGAGGCCGCGAGCCTCGGCGGCTCGCGCATACACGTCGGCTGCGGCGAACGCGATCTCCCGCGAATAGAGCAGGATCGCCTCCCGCACCGACTCGTCCGAACCCTTGACCCGCTCCTCGACGACCTCGACGGTCACCTTGATGAGCTGGAGGGTCTGAGTCAAGCTCACCGATCGAAGCAACTCACGCGGCGCGGCGCCGAAGACGTCGGCGGCGATCCATGGAGTCGAGGTCGGATCGTCGTACCAGTGAATAAAGGACGTGATTCCGGCCTGAGCGACGAGCCCGACCGCCGACCGCCGCCCCGGTGGCATTTCGCCGTACCAGGACAACGTGTCGTCGAGTCGCTTGAGCGTGGCCGTTGCAAGCTCACCGGAGATGGCCCTCAGCCAGGTGAGTGTCTGTTCTTTTGTCTTGACCGCTGCTGTCATGGTGTCGGGAGCCGAGTGACGCTAGCTCTCTCCGCCCGCCGAGCCGGTCGTGCCCGCGTTGACGTCATGCAGCCTGTAGCGATCGATCGCCTGCTGGGGAACACCCGGGTCGACCTGACCGCGCGCGGCCAGGGACTCGAGAGTGCGCACGACGAGCGATGGGCCGTCGATTTTGAAGAATCGGCGGGCTGCCGCCCGGGTGTCGGAGAAACCGAAGTCGTCGGCTCCCAGCGTTGCGAAGTCTCCGGGCACAAACTGACGGATCTGGTCCGGCACCGCGTGCATGAAGTCGGTAACCGCCACGAAGGGTCCCTCGGCGCCGGCGAGCTTCTGCGTGACGTAGGGCACGCGCCTCTCGTCGTTAGGGTTGAGGAAGTTCTGTTCCTCGGCGGCGAGGCCGTCCCGGCGGAGCTCGGTCCATGAGGTGACGGACCAGACGTCTGCGGAGACATTCCAGTCGTCCGCGAGCAGTTGCTGAGCCTCGAGGGCCCACGGCACCGCGACACCGGACGCCAGTAGCTGCGCCTTCGGCCCGTGCGTTTCGGATCTGTTCAGCAGATAGATGCCCTTGAGCACCCCATCGACATCGAGATTCTCCGGCTCGGCGGGCTGAACGATCGGCTCGTTATACACCGTGAGGTAGTACATGACGTTGGGGTTCGGATGCGTGCCACCGTACATGCGGTCGAGGCCGTTCTGCACGATGCGGCCCAGTTCGTAACCGTAGGCCGCGTCGTAGGCCACGACGGCTGGGTTTGTCGACGCGAGCAGGAGCGAGTGTCCGTCGGCGTGCTGCAGTCCTTCTCCGGTGAGAGTGGTGCGCCCGGCCGTCGCGCCGACGATGAAGCCTCGCGCCATCTGGTCGCCCGCGGCCCACATTGCGTCACCCGTGCGCTGGAAACCGAACATCGAGTAGAAGACGTACACCGGAATCAACGGTTCACCGTGAGTGGCGTACGAGGTGCCCGCTGCCGTAAAGGCCGCGAACCCGCCGGCCTCGTTGATGCCGACGTGCACGATCTGGCCCTGGGGGCTCTCCTTGTAGGCGAGCAGCTGTTCCCGGTCGACGGAGGTGTACTGCTGGCCGTTCGGGTTGTAGATCTTCGCGGTGGGGAAGTAGGCGTCCATGCCGAAGGTGCGCGCCTCATCCGGGATGATCGGCACGATTCGGTGACCGAAGTCCTTCGACCGCAGCAGGTCTTTGAGCAGTCGGGCGAATGCCATGGTGCTGGCTATCTCCTGCTTGCCGGAGCCCTTCCTGGCGATCGCGTAGGACGCATCATCCGGCACGTTTACCTGCGTGTACTTCGAGCGACGCTCGGGCAGGTAACCGCCGAGGGCACGCCGGCGCTCGTGCATGTACTGGATCGCCTCGTCGTTCTCGCCCGGGTGGTAGTACGGCGGGAGGTACGGGTTCTCCTCGAGCACGGCATTCGTGACCGGGATGTTCATCACGTCGCGGAACTGCTTGAGGTTGTCGAGAGTGAGCTTCTTCATCTGGTGGGTCGCGTTGCGACCCTCAAACGATGGCCCGAGGCCGTAGCCCTTGACGGTCTTCGTGAGGATGACCGTCGGCTGACCCTTGTGTTCGGATGCCGCCTTGAAGGCCGCGTACACCTTGCGATAGTCGTGGCCGCCGCGCTTGAGACCCCAGAGCTGGTCGTCGCTGTAGCCCTTGACCATTTCGAGCGTGCGAGGGTCGCGACCAAAGAAGTTTTCACGCACGTACGCGCCACTCTCGGCCTTATAGGTCTGGTAGTCGCCGTCCGGAGTTCGGTTCATGAGGTCGCGCAACGCACCTTCACTGTCGCCGGCGAGAAGGTCGTCCCACTCGCGGCCCCAGATCACCTTGATGACGTTCCATCCGGCACCGCGGAAGAAGCTCTCGAGCTCCTGAATGATCTTGCCGTTTCCGCGTACCGGCCCGTCGAGGCGCTGCAGGTTGCAGTTGATGACGAAGTTGAGATTGTCGAGGCCGTCGTTGGCGGCAAGCTGGAGCGCGCCGCGGCTTTCGACCTCATCCATTTCGCCGTCGCCGAGGAAGGCCCAGACCTGCTGGTCGGAGGCATCCTTGATCCCGCGAGCGGTGAGGTACTTGTTCGACTGGGCCTGGTAGATCGCGTTGATCGGGCCGAGACCCATCGAGACGGTCGGGAACTGCCAGAAGTTCGGCATGAGCCGCGGGTGCGGGTAGGAGGAGAGCCCACCGGCCGCGTGGGACTTCTCCTGGCGGAACCCGTCGAGTTGGTCGGCACTCAGGCGCCCCTCGAGGAATGCGCGGGCGTACATGCCAGGGGAGGCATGGCCCTGATAGAAGACCTGGTCGCCGCCGCCTGGGTGGTCCTGGCCGCGGAAGAAGTGGTTGCTGCCGACCTCGTACAGAGTGGCGGATCCCGCGTACGTCGAGATGTGGCCGCCGACGGCGATGCCGGGGCGCTGTGCGCGATGCACGGTGAGCGCGGCGTTCCAGCGGAGCCAGGCGCGATAGCGGCGTTCGAGCTCTTCGTCGCCGGGGAAGTCCGGCTCGTTCTCCGGAGCAATGGTGTTGAGATAGTCCGTCGTCGGGACCATTGGCACACCGAGGTGAAGTTCCTTGGACCTCTTGAGGAGGCTCAACATGATCTCGCGGGCGCGCTCGTGGCCTTGCGCGGCTACCAATTCATCGAGGGATTGCTGCCATTCGGCAGTTTCCTCAGGGTCTCTGTCAGTGTGGTTCACCGAGTAAGGATCCTGGTCGTTCACCGTCAACGTTGACCTCGTTCTTGTTCGCGGACAAACTGTGCCAAGCGGGATCGGAAATCGGGTTACGAGCAACGATCGGGTGCAGGGCCTCAACAATTCTAGTTGTCCCCACCGGGGTCGATTGCGCGAGGGCCCCACTAGCGTTGGTTCCATGAGCTTTCTCGAACTGGATAACGGCATGGTTTCCATCTCCGTGAACCACCTCGGGGCGCAGCTGAGCAGTCTGCGCGACCGACACGGTCGCGAGTTCCTCTGGCAGGGCGGCGACGAATGGAAGGGGCAGGCTCCGGTTCTGTTTCCCGTTGTCGGGCGAATGCCGGGTGACGAACTTGTGCACGATGGGCAGGCGTACCCGATTCGGCAACACGGCGTGGCGAGAACCCAGGAGTTCACCGCACGTCAGGTTGGGGATCACGAGGCGCGGTTCTTTCTCGAAGACAACGAGGAGACGCGCAAGGCTTTCCCCTTCGCGTTTCGGCTCGAGCTCCGATTCACCCTCGACCGAAACGCCGTCGTGGTGAGTCACACCGTTCAGAACACCGGTCCGACTCGCTTCTCCGCGTCCATCGGCGCGCACCCCGGGTTCGCGTGGCCGCTGCTACCCGGTCTGGAGCGGGAGGCGCACACTCTGACCTTTCCGCACGATGAGTCCGCCCCCATCCGCCGCATCGCGGACGGCCTCCTGCTCGCGGAGCCGCTCCCCACACCGGTAGCAGGCAAGGTTCTCACGCTCAAGGATTCGCTCTTCGCCGCCGACGCCATCATCTTCGACCAGCTTCAGAGCCGTTCCGTTCACTATTCGGCCCCCGGTGCGCCGACCATCACGGTGAGTTTCGCCGACTTCCCGCTGCTCGGCGTCTGGTCGCGGCCACCCGGCGGATTTGTCTGCATCGAACCCTGGTTCGGGATGACCGCGCCGCAGGGATTCGAGGGGGAGTACGACACCAAACCCGGTCAGTTCTCCCTCGGCGCGGGCGAATCACGTGTGTTCACTTACAGCATCACCGTCGAAACGCGCTAACGACCGCCCTGTGCTTGGCGCAGGCGTAGTATGTCGAATCGTGTTTACCGGGTGATGACGTTCCCGGCTGAAAGGACATGTGATGGCTCTGGAGAATGACACCCACGCTCCCGACTTTGAGCTTCCCAACCAGTTCGGGGAGCACATCAGACTGAGTGACTTCCGACACAAGAAGCCGGTAGCCCTAGTTTTCTTCCCGCTCGCGTTTTCGAGCACCTGCACGAGCGAGCTGTGTGAGCTGCGCGACAACCTCGCGCTGTTCAGCGATAAGAGCATCGAATTGCTCGGCATCTCCGTGGATTCGAAAGCCACCCAGCGTGCCTTCGCCGAAGCCGAGGGCTACAAGTTCAACCTTCTTGCCGACTTCTGGCCGCACGGCTCGGTCGCCAAGGAGTACGGCGTCTTCCTGCCGGAGAAGGGCTTCGCGAATCGGGCGAGCTTCCTCATCGACACCAATGGCATTATCCGCGCCAGCTTCGTCACTGCGCCAGGGGAGGCTCGCTCCATAGCCGCCTACCGCGCGGCTCTCGCAGAGCTTTCGCCGGTCCCTGCATAGGACCACCGGGCTTAGCCCGCCCGGTCCTCCTCGGCCGATCCGCCTCCGGTGGTTCCGATCGGGTCTTGCGAGGATGTTTCGGCGCGTGGGCCTTGCTGCGCGCTTTTCACCGCCGATGGGTCTAGCCGGCTGAGCAGCTCGTGCAGTTCGGCGATCATCACGAGTTGTCGGTTGTTGATTTCCAGTACCTCGCTGATGTCTCGCTTGGCCGCGAGGTTGGTCCTGTAATCGTGTTGGGAGAGAGACGCGGCGATCGCATCCTGCCGTTTTGCCGCGATGAGCAGGATGGCGCCCTGCATGCCGGCGAGCATGCTGAGGAACAGGTTGAGCAAGATAAAGGGGTACGGGTCCCAGCCCTTTGTCGTGGTGTTGACGAATGCCCAGACCACCATGAACACGACGAATCCGCCGACAAATCCCCAGCTTCCCATGCCGTTTCGCATGATGTCCGCCGCGCGCTCGCCGCGAGTGAGATTCGACTTGTGGACCGCATGCCAATCGCCCGGTGCCGGAGCGGTCGCCTTGCCTGCCCGAGCCTTCGACGCTGTGGCAGTGCCGCGTCTCGCCTTGGAGGTCGCTTTTGGTGTGGTTGTCATTTCGCGAGTGTACGACCGTGCGCGCACCGTGGTCGTTTGAACGCGACTGGAAACCTGTACGATATTGTTCGTCGTAACGTCCGCTCGCCGAGCGGGTCTGTTGCGGGCCTTTAGCTCAGTTGGTAGAGCGCCACGTTTACACCGTGGATGTCATCGGTTCGAGCCCGGTAGGGCCCACACTAGAAGCCCTTGTCAGCGGGGGTTTTTGCTATCTGCGGGTCTGATCCTTGACACTTAGCCCGCCCCTCGCGTACCCCGAGTTCGAGAAAGCTGAGTTCGATCGATCCACCACCGCAGCGCGTCGGCGTCCGATCCAATCCGATGCGCGTAGACGTCCGCCGTTAGCGTGGCTGCGGTATGACGCAAGTCGTGGATTCTGCGGCGCCAGTCAACAGGAGCGCTTGCAGCTGCTCGAGGACCACCAAGAAGCTGTTGTGGCGCGCCTGCCGGAGACTCAGAATCACCTCGCCACCCTCGAACGAAAGATCAGCACCTACCGCCTGGCGTTAGAACCAGTAGAGACCGTCCGAAAGCCGGTAAATTTCGAAGAGCCGTGACGGCAGCCTCACAACGCGCTCAAACCCCCCCCCGGTCCACCTGGTGTCGCATCGGCTCCAAGGTTATCGTCCTGATGCGGCACTAGCCCGAAGACCCTACGGTGGCCCTTCACCCGCGACAGCCTGTCGCGTTCGAGGTTCCACTTCGCGGAAGGCGGCAAGGCAACTGTCCACATAGGGGGAGTGCACCCTTAGAACACATGATTGGATGCGGTCCTTCTGGTGCTTGGCCCGAGTCGTCATCACCGGTAGTTCCTACTTCCCTGACGAGAGGCATCGGCATACCGTGATCTCCAGCCAACTTAAGGAGTTCTCGATGACGAGCAACACCGATCGAATGCAGCGCACCGACGACGCGTGGAACACGCGGGACTGGGACGCCTTCGATTCACTGCACGACCCCGACTGCACCGTTTTCTGGCCCGGCCGAGAAGGATCCCCGACCCATGGCGGCCACGATCACCGAGCGGAGGCCGAGAATTTCTGTGCGGCCTTCCCGGACAATCACGTCAAGAACGAGCCCTACGACATTCTCTTCGGAGAAGGCGACTACACCTGCTTCGTGACTCGCTTCACCGGTACCTTCACAGCACCTCTGCGGATGGCCGATGGCACGCAGATCGAGCCGACAGGTCAAGCGTTTGACCTCCTCTACTCGACGGCCGCTCACTGGAGAGAAGGCCGGATCATCGAGGAATACTTGTTCTACGACAACGGCGCCTTCATGCAGCAAATAGGCCTGGCATAGCACCACAGGGGTGAAGGGTTCGAATCCCACGCCCTCCGCTTCAATTGATGCCGCTCTGCCCTTTGCATGGCCGAGTATTCGTTGGATCGCCT